>JALTNS010000305.1 GCA_027000565.1 Rhizobiaceae bacterium
CCGATCAACATTGCCTCGCTTTCAAGTGTCACCCCGTTGGCGACCAGAACCCCGCCCGGTTTCAATCGCTGCCAGCAAATATCGAACACACCCGCCGTGGTCAAACCACCGCCAATGAATATGGCACCCGGCGGTTGCAGATCATCCAGCAAAGCCGGTGCATTGCCCTCGACAATCTTGATATCCGGCACTCCAAGTCGGGTGGCATTTTCGACAATCAATTCACAACGCCCGGCATCTGCTTCAACCGCGATAGCCTTTGCATGGGTGGCAACACGCATCCACTCAATGCTGATCGACCCGCACCCTGCTCCCACATCCCACAGCAGCGCACCGGAATAGGGGCGAAGCGCTGCAAGCGTCGCCGCCCGCACCACACTTTTGGTCAGTTGCCCATCGTGGGTATAGGCATCATCCGGCAACCCGGCAGATAGCGGATACCATTTGGCACCAATATCTGCTGCGCATTCAATCGCGACCACATTCAGATCGGCAATTTCATCGAGATCAAAACCTGCCGCCTGGCTTGAGAGAACCTTCGCAAGCGCACCGCCAATATGTTCAAGCACGGTAATTCTGCTTTGGCCAAACCCGCGAGCTTCAAGATGTGATGCAATGCGTGTCGGGGTGTCCCCATCGTTGGAAAGCACCAACAGCAGCGAGTTGGGAAATATAAACCGGGCGATATTATCGAATTTTCGCCCGTGCAATGTCAGGGTTTGAACCGAGGACAGCGACCAGCCAAGTCGGCTGGCTGCCAGCGAAAATGCCCCGCGAGCAGGGATAATCAGCATCTCTGCAATCGCAAAATTGTGCACCAACACGGCACCAATGCCGAACCACTGCGGATCCCCGGTGGCCAGAACAACGACACTTTGCCCACGCAGACTGCCAATTTCTGCAACCGACTTCGCAAACGGCTTTTGCCACAAAACCTTGCGGGCGTTTTGTTCGCCCAACATGGCCAGATGGCGTTTACCGCCAAAAATAACATCAGCGTTGTTAATCGCTAAAAGCGCTTCGCTCGTCAGGTTTTCAAGCCCGCAATCTTCAATACCGATCACCGTCAGCCATTTTCGTTCGGCCATTAATCCAGCCCCCTGGCAAGCGCATTGACCGCAGCTGCAGCCATCGCGGAACCACCACGCCTGCCGCGCACCGTAATATATGGAACACCGCCCGCATGCGCCATCAACGCCTCCTTGCTTTCCACCGCACCAACAAAGCCAACCGGTATGCCGATGATCAATGCCGGTGGCTCTATGAACCGGTCAAGCATTTCAAGCAGGTGAAACAAGGCTGTCGGTGCATTGCCAATGACAACGATTCCGCGGTTGATTGCGCCTTCCAGACTGCCGATACCTCCGGCTGACCGGGTGGTTTTATAGGTATCCGCATATTCTTGACCGCGTTCGTCTGCAACGTGGCAAAGCACCGGGTTTTTAGCCGGTAAATTGCGCTGAATAATTCCATGCTTGACCATTTGAACATCACAGACAATCGCCGCACCGCTTGCCAATGCCGCCTTTCCCGCTTCAACCGCACCAGATGAAATTACCACATCGTTCGCCAGATCAACCATGCCGCAAGCATGGATCAGCCGGATCACCAGATCCTTGTCGCCATCTGCAAACTTTGAAAGATCGGCCTCACGCCTGATCGTTTCAAACGAGCGGCGGTAAATCTCGGCCCCGTCTTTTTCGTAATTATACACCGGACAAACTCATTTTTTCCGGTTGGACTTTTCCATCGTAACCGGCCCGTGCGGGTGGTCCGCATGGGGGTATGGATGGTGGACGTGGCTATGGTTGTGATCGTGGTTGTGGCCGTGTTCGTGTTCGTGGTCATGGGCCTCGTGGGCGTGAACCGGAGTCCACGGCAGGCCGTGTTTTTTGCAGAACTCCTCATCGCGGCACGAGGCATCACAATCCCCCTTACAGGGGCAATCCTCCAGCCCGCCTCCGATTCCCTCCACATGATGGTGGTGGCTTTCCTGTGCCAGACCGACCTGATCTTCAAACCCCAGAACCTGCTCGCGATATTTACACATCTGGCAATTCATCAGGTTTTGGCCGTCGAGAATTTCGTTAACCCGGTCGCGAAAAACATCGATCACCAGCGGATGGTCATTGAGGTAAGACGCTTTGACAAAGTCGATGTCCGGGTGACGCGCAGCCACAATATCTGTATAGGAAAATATTCTTTTAACCAAAACGCCGGTAAACAAAAAATAGGGGAACACCACAACGCGGCGATATCCAAGTTTTGCCGCATGTTCCAGCCCCGGTTCAACCAGCGGGAATGTCACGCCCGAATAGCAGGTTTCGCCCCAGCCAAAGCCAAGCCCTTCCCAGATCATACGCATGACCTTGGCAACATTGGAATTGGCATCGGGATCAGACGCACCGCGCCCCACCACCATCAACAGCGTATCACGCGGCGCGACCACGTCGCCCGCCTTGTCTGCCGCATCCATTGCTTCCATCACCCGCTCTCCGGCAGCACGGATCATTTTCAAATCAACACCGAGTTCGCGGCCATAAATGATTTCCATACCGGGATTTTGCGCCTGATAGGTATTGAGCACCGAGGGAATATCATTCTTGGCATGACCGGCGGCAAACAACATGCCGGGCACGGCCAGCACTTTTGTCACCCCTTGCGCCCGCAATTGGTCAAGCCCGTGAGAAATAACGGGATTACAGAATTCCAGATACCCATATTCAACCGGAATATCCGGGAACCGCAATTTCAGCCCGGCCGCAACACTGGCAAATTCGTGCATCGCATTTTGATTGCGGCTGCCATGGCCACACACCATGATGCCGAGCTTTTCTTGTGGATTGGTAGATGTTGAATGGTTCATTTGCGGCTCCAGCGTCAATCGGTTCAATCGAGACACCAGAACGGTGATCATACCCCAAGGTACAAACATCATCTGCCGTGACAGCTTTGGACTTGGCCCCCTGATTGGGTCAGCCGCACCAAAATCGTTTTCAGCCTCTCATTTAAAGGCGCCGTCGATTTGTTTGCACCTTATGGGGGCTGACCTTTGTGGTCAAACCTTATTGCGCCGCTGCGACATCAATTTACGACCCAAAAATTATTCAGGAGGCTTTGCAAAGGCGTCCATCATCGTCAGTCCCAAGCTATCGGCGGTTTTTTGAATGAGCAGCGATTCGCGCGGATCAAGATGATCATCAGAGTTGGCAATTCTCACCATCCGCCGCAGGATGGCGCGTTTTCGCTCCACGTCCATATCGACAAACATTCCGGCGGCATTTTCAGCAGTTGTTTCATAACCAAACTCAGCCAGAAACTTTACCACTTCCGGAATATCTTCCGGTGGAATGTCACAGCGGGTCGCACAAATTTCCTTGAATTTCTCCAATTCCTCAGGAGTCATCTGCCCATCGGCAAACATCATCCGCACCAGTAATATAAGCTCGGCTGTCAATTGCTCGTCATCAGCCACACGGCGAACGGTATTTTCCTGCTGCAGAAGGGATTTTATTGAATCAACAAACGACATCAGAGTTCACTCGGCCGCAGATTTTGCAGGGGGTTGTGGAATTTTCAGTAATTCTGCCACATTTTCAATCAACTGGGTCTCCAACGGGTGGCATTCCCCATCCGATTGAGCAAGCGATCTCATTTGCTCGACAATTTCAATCTTTTCCGCCTCACTGCATTCGTGATTGATGATACTGGTGAATGGAAACAGGCCCGTCGTGCGCAAGTCCGCCTCGCTGGCCCGGTTGGAAAATTCCAGCAACCGTTCTTCCGATAATCCAAATCTCTTTTTCAAAAGTTCACAGAACCGTCTTTTTTCAATCGGCTTCACCACCCCGTCAACCGCAATCATGTGATAAAACAACGCCGCAACCGCCAGATTGCGGTCGTCCTGATCAAAACCGGCAGCCCCGCCTGCGCTCAATGTTTCCAGATACTGGATAACAGTGTCAAACATCGTTGCGAATCCCTCTACACTACAGTGTAGCGA
>JALTNS010000306.1 GCA_027000565.1 Rhizobiaceae bacterium
CTTAATGTGCGCCCGTCCGGCAAATACCACCAGTGTTCGCAAGGCTCCACGCCCTGATATACATCGAACAGATCATCTTTCCATTTTTGCCATTCGGGTTGTTCGGGCAGCTTTCGTGCGGTTCGCAAATTGATTAAAATCGCCGAGTGGTCCGGCTCACTGTCAAGAAAAGCCGGATCAAGATCCCACAGGGTCTGGAAGGCCGCATTGTAAAATTGCAGGTGTTTGGAGGAATCAAATATGGCAACCGCAGTTGCCATTTGATCAAGAGTACGCGCATGACTTTCAACAGTTTTACGCAACCGGGATTGGGCATTTTCGACTTCATTGACATCAGTTGCTATGCCGGCACTGCCGTGGGCAAGGGCAACATCAACCACATCAAGCATGCGCCGGTCACCAGCTATGATTGCCGGTACACGGGCGCGAAATACTTCTCCCCTCATGTGCGCGGCGCGCACCGCTTCGCGTTCATTATTATCAAGAATGTGGGTTTTTTTCTCTACCGCATCAATGCCGCTATTGGCATCGACTGCCGCTGCATAGGCCCGGTTTGCCCACACCAGTTCGCCATTGCGATCACGCAGCCATACCGGCATCGAAATTGATTCAAACAGGGATTGCACGGTATCAAATGTTTCGAGCAGGTTTGTGTGTTCGGCTTCAAGATTTGCCAGCGCTGCGCGCTCGCCAGACAGGGGAATGAAACGAACAAAAGCATGGGCACCGGAGGTGCGGCCCTGAGCTTCGACCACCGAACCAATCCGGGTTTTGATGGTCAGATCAAAACTTTCAGCATTTTCACGAAGGTTTTGGGTAGATCGCGTGAACAGCTTTGCTGAATCGACATCCATCCAGGCCCCGAACGCCAGAAAATCACTGTCACCGGCTGGCGCGCCGGTAGAAACCGGCAGAGAACCGAGAATGTCTGGCTGACTGTCACCGCTTGACCAGATCACCACCCGATGATCAGGCGCGTTCAGCAGGGCCTGGGTACGTTCCAGCCTCGCTTTAAGGTCCGCATGGGTTCGCAGCAATGTCCGGTTTTGCCGTGTGGTTTTAGTTCGCTCGCGAATCAGCCAGAATGCCGAAAGAATGGCAAAGCTCATAGCACCGGCAAACACCGCAAACTGAACCACCTCAATCTGGTTCACATTGGGAAAGTTGGAAAATGGCTTCAATATGGTCTCAATTGCCATGGATGATTCTGCACCAACAAGCAACAGGGCTATTCCGGCCGCAATTATGCGACCCTTACGCAGCAATATCCCTCTGCCGCATAATTCCGCACTAGCAATCCGGGAGCATTCTTCCGCCTTGCCCTGATCATTAGTTCCCCTGATGCGGCTGCCGCCCGTAACCACGCCATTGGCAGTTTGCCCTGGCATCATATTGGTCCTCTTCGCTGTTCACCGGTCCGTACGCCAAACACCAAAGACCAAATCCGGCACCACCTGTCGCCTCAACGGGTAGTGCGAATCAGTTTAATGTACCTGTTTGGGGAATCCGCAGGAAGGGTCTTGAACAAAAAAAATTGCCCGGCCAACGGTTTCGTCAGCCGGACACAATATTTGGTATCACAGATGGTATTTATTAGTACCGATAGTGTTCCTGCTTGAACGGACCAGCCTGATCGACGTTGATATAAGCGGCCTGTTCTTCCGTAAGCTCGGTCAATTTGGCGCCGAGCTTGTCCAAATGCAGTTCTGCAACTTTTTCATCAAGATGTTTCGGCAGGGTGTGAACACCAATTTCATAATCATCGCCCCGGGTCCAGAGCTCAATTTGCGCCAGCGTCTGGTTGGCAAATGATGCCGACATGACAAAGCTCGGATGACCGGTTGCGTTGCCAAGATTGACCAATCTGCCTTCTGACAACAGCAGCATGCGCTTGCCATCAGGAAACTCGATCATATCAACCTGACCTTGATCAGCCGGTTTGACATTGGTCCATTTCATGTTGCGCAAGCCATCGACCTGAATTTCATTGTCGAAGTGGCCGATATTGCAGACAATAGCCATGTCTTTCAATTGACGCATGTCATCGACGGTCAGCACGTCCTTGTTGCCGGTGGCTGTCACCACGATGTCCGCACGAGGAGCCGCATCGGCAAGTGTTACCACTTCAAATCCGTCCATGGCCGCCTGCAATGCGCAAATCGGATCAACTTCAGTGACCAGAACACGAGCACCAGAACCCATCAGTGACTGAGCAGAACCCTTGCCAACATCGCCATAGCCGCAAACAATGGCAACCTTGCCGGCCATCATGACATCAGTTCCACGACGAATGGCATCAACCAATGATTCCCGGCAGCCGTATTTATTATCGAATTTTGATTTGGTAACACTGTCATTGACGTTGATTGCCGGAAACGGCAGGTCGCCCTTTTCGTGCATCTGATAAAGGCGCATTACGCCGGTGGTTGTTTCTTCAGACACGCCTTTGATGTTGGCGCGAACCTTAGAATAGAAACCCGGGTCTGAGGCCAGGCGTTTTTTGATGGTTGCGAAGAAAATTTCTTCTTCTTCGTTGCCCGGATTGTCAAGAACCGAAGGATCTTTTTCTGCCTTGGCACCATGAATAATCAGCATGGTCGCATCACCACCATCATCAAGTATCATGTTGGCGGTTTCGCCATTGCCCCAGTCAAAAATCTTGTCGGCAAAATCCCAGTATTCTTCAAGTGTTTCACCCTTATGGGCAAATACCGGTATGCCTGCCGCAGCAATTGCAGCAGCAGCATGGTCCTGGGTGGAGAAAATGTTGCACGAAACCCAACGTACTTCAGCACCCAGAGCAACCAGGGTTTCTATCAAAACCGCAGTTTGTATGGTCATGTGCAGGGAGCCGGCAATGCGGGCACCTTTTAACGGTTGCTGATCGGCAAATTCGCGGCGAATGGCCATCAGGCCCGGCATTTCAATTTCAGCGATATCAAGTTCCTTGCGGCCGAATGCGGCAAGGTTGATGTCTTTAATAGCATAATCAGTAAATTCTGACATAGCGGAGTCCTTTAATGTGTCAGGTATCGTGGAACGGGTGTAACGGGTAATTTCCTGGTGATTGAACCCGCAGGTAATCGGGAAAACGCGGGACAGCAATATTCAAACCCCGCCTAGGCGGGGCTCGTAGCAGTTTTTATTCTTATCGGCAAGGGGATATAAAGAAATGTTTATATCATTGTATGGCTGCTGCAGATTTGCCAGTTGCTCGGCGGAACCGCGAATAAAACGTGGCATTGATGGCGCACGACTACACCAAATGTTGATGCAAATTCAATTTATTTGAATCAACCCCTGAGCATGTTATGGCGTTAATGTAGCTTGTCGGATCACACTTCGTATTGTGGCGTAAATGCCAAACGGACATTTGCCGAAATCGTTTGAAAGATCGCTTAACCAATGTTTGACAACACAGTAAGACGCTGGATCGACCCACCGATAAATCGTATTGCGAAAAAACTGGCGGCCTACGGCATCAGCGCCAACATGGTGACCATATTCGGTTTTTTAACCGGCGCGATTGCGGCCTTCGCCATTGCCTATGAATATTACTATGTCGCCCTTGTCGTTATCCTGATTTCTCGGTTGGCCGATGGTCTTGATGGCGCAGTTGCACGGGTTAACAAAAAAACCGACCTTGGTGGATTTCTTGATATTACCCTCGATTTTTTCTTCTATGGAATGATCCCGCTGGCATTTGTATTTGCAAACCCTGCGGCCAATGCAGCGGCAGGTGCCACCCTGATTTTCACATTTTATACGACCGGGGCAAGTTTTCTGGCGTTTGCATTGATGGCCGAAAAGCGCGGCACAAATGAAGATGCGCGCGGCTCCAAATCTATTGTTTATACAACCGGTCTGGCCGAAGCGACAGAAACCATCGCTGTTTTCATTTTGTTTTGTTTGTTTCCAAGCTGGTTCCCCGTTATCGCCTACAGCTTTGCAGCCCTTTGCCTGATAACCGTTGCCGCCCGCATCTGGCTCGCTGTGCAAACATTCACCGAGTAGATAATTCCATCGCCTGCAAAACATCGGCAATCAAATCATCGGCATTTTCCAGACCCACTGACAACCGCACAAGCCCGTCTGATATTCCCAGCATGTCACGATCTTCCAGAGTTAGGTTCTTGTGAGTTGTTGTTGCCGGGTGGGTAACAAGGCTTTTGGCATCGCCAAGATTGTTGGAAATTCTGACAATTTTCAGCGCATCCTGAAACGCAAATGCCTGATGTTTGCCACCGGCAAGTTCGAACGCTACCATGGTTGAACCGCCCCTCATTTGCCGTTTAACCAGTTCCGCCTGGGGATGATCGTCGCGGCCAGGGTAAATCAACCGCAGAACTGAAGCCTGTCCGGCAATCGCATCGGCAATCTGGGCCGCATTTGCGCTTTGCTGGCGCACGCGCAACGGCAGGGTTTCAAGCCCCTTGAGCAAAACCCATGCATTAAACGGACTTATTCCCGGTCCGGTGTGGCGATAATAGTCAAACAGGTGTTCATCTATCCAGTCTTGCGAAGCCAGTACAACACCGCCAAGGCAACGCCCCTGCCCATCAATATGTTTGGTGGCGGAATAAACCACCACATCAGCGCCAAGCGCCAGCGGGTTTTGCCAAAGAGGGGTCGCAAACACATTGTCGACCACCAACCTTGCGTCGTTTTCGTGGGCAAGAGCTGCAACGGCTTCAATATCAACCAGCTCAAGCGTCGGGTTGGTCGGGCTTTCCAGAAACATCACCCGGGTTTGCGGACGAATTGCGGCTTTCCATGCATCGATGTCCTTGCCGTCAACAAAAGTAAAATCAATGCCGAATTGTGGCAGCAGGGTTTCAATGACATATCGACAGGAGCCAAATAGCGCATAGGCCGCGACCACATGATCACCGGCCTTTAACTGGCATAATATGGCACTGGAAACGGCGGCCATGCCTGAGGTTGTAGCAAGGGCTGCTTCCGCACCTTCCAGCGCACACATGCGTTGTTCAAACATTGTGACTGTCGGATTGGCGTAACGCGAATAGATATAGCCCTCATCTTCGCCCTTGAAACGGGCTTCAGCCGCAGCAGAACTGTCGTAAACAAAGCCTTGAGTGAGAAAAAGTGCTTCCGAGGTTTCACCAAAGGCTGAACGCATCGAACCATCATGGACCATGCGGGTTTCAACATTCCAGTCGGCAGATTGGTTGTTTGACTGATTACTCATTTGCAACTCCACATATCAGCGCTTCCCCATTTCCCTGAAAGCACAAAAAAAACCGGCTCGCATACAGCTGAGCCGGTTGAACGGTACTCGGCCCTTTAGCGACTTGTTTAACGTGGTTGCAAGCCGACCGGCCAAATCACCACGGGATAAAACCTGTTTACTGCGCTTGCCTCTTTGCGTCAATCGCTGCTTTCTATATTGATATTCCGGTAGAATGAAATTGAGGCGCACCATGATATCCAGTCGTAAAAGCGGCATATTACCTGACAGTGACATTCAGGCCCTGTTTGACAACGGGCAGATCATTGCTGATCGCCCGCTGGATGAAAACCAGATACAACCGGCCAGTCTTGATCTGAGGCTGGGGAAAACCGCCTTTCGGGTACGGGCAAGTTTTCTTCCCGGCAGAAATCATCTTGTATCCGACAAACTTGACCGGTTGATGCTGCACGCCTTTGATTTGTCGGAAGGGGCAGTGCTGGAAACCGGCTGTGTTTATATCGTGCCCCTGCTTGAATCGCTGGCACTGCCGGATAGTGTGTCAGCATCCGCAAATCCGAAAAGTTCCACCGGCAGGCTGGATATTTTTACAAGGGTGATTGCCAACAACACCCAGCAGTTTGACATGGTACCAAAAGGCTATACCGGGCAGCTCTATCTTGAAATTTCGCCGCGCACGTTCCCGATTGTTGCCAGAACCGGGTCGAGACTGTCGCAAATCCGGTTCAGGACCGGTGACGCCACATTGAGCGGCGATGACATGCTGGAACTTCAAAATCGGGAAAAACTTGTCGCAACCGAAAACCCGCTGATTGATGCGCGCGGCGTTGCCATGTCAATTGACCTTACCGGCGATGACAGCGGTCTGGTTGGATATCGCGGCAAGCGCCATACCGCTTTGGTGGATGTGGACAAGCCCGCCGCACATGACGTGCTCGATTTCTGGGAACCGATATATAATCGCGGCTCAATGGATCTGGTGCTGGATCCTGACCAGTTTTATATTCTGGTATCGCGTGAGGCTATTCATGTGCCACCACTTTATGCGGCAGAAATGGTACCGTTTGATCCATTGGTGGGGGAATTCCGGGTACATTATGCGGGCTTTTTTGACCCGGGGTTTGGCCATGCCGGCGCAGGCGGAGCAGGCAGCCGAGCGGTCCTGGAGGTGCGCAGCCATGAAGTGCCGTTCATTCTTGAACACGGGCAGGTAATCGGCCGGTTGATCTATGAACACATGCTTTCCAAACCAGCCAGCCTCTATGGCAGTGATCTTCGTTCGAACTATCAGGCACAAGGGTTGAAACTATCCAAACATTTTCGGGCAAACCGCAAAAATTAATTCGGTCTGTTCACGATGTATTCATACAATTGGTGCAATTCGGCTGGCGCTGTAAACCAGATGTTAACCAATGGCGGAAAATACTGACGTTAGGAAACAAACAGGATTACCGCCATGACAGCTTCAGCTTCAAATGTGCATGCGCTCAACGAGGAACAATGTCCTGTCCCGGAAGATGTGCTGGGTCAGATGCACAGTTCCAATCCGACTGATGCAGCGGAGGTTGCAGCCAAATTACCGGAACACCAGCGCGCACAGCTTGCGGCCTTTTGTTACGAACGCCGCCACCTCCACCATCTTGGGCTGATCATTGCCTCAACCTGCGGACTTCTGGCCCTGCGTAAGGCATTCGGCCTGGCCGGTGATGTGGTTTTCAAACAATCACGCAAGCCAGACGATACAATTGCCGAAGAACGCCGCAATACCAATCATTCCACGCCAAAACCTGTAACCCTTGCAACCTTTGTCAGACCGCCGGAATAGGTGCCAGCAATTAGTTCTGGCAATTCCTGATATTCTGCCCTATATGGTCGCCATTGCGGACTGTTCTTCAAGAATGGTCCGTGTTTTGTGCGCAGGTCAGAAATTGCTGTCCCCGTCCAAAATCACAATACTGCCAGATGAGCCAGACTGTCGGGAACTACTTTCCAGCAGAAGCTTGTCAATTAACGACCACCGCTGAACGACATCTTGGCGGCCGGTGTCAGATCAATTTGCGCGCGGGCAAAATACCCGGCCAGTCAAAGAAAGGAAATACGATGTCGATTACGCCAGAGCGAAAAGCCGAACTCATCAAAGAATATGCAACCAGTGAAGGTGATACCGGTTCGCCGGAGGTACAGGTAGCAATCCTTACCGAACGCATCAACAATTTGACCGACCACTTCAAAGGTCACAAAAAGGACAATCATTCTCGTCGCGGCCTTTTGAAAATGGTCGCCACGCGACGCAGCCTGCTTGATTATACCCGTTCCAAGAGCGAAGAGCGCTATAAGACACTAATCAGCAGACTTGGCATTCGCCGATAAATTTATGTGCGGCGGGCCGACAAGGTCCGCCGTTTTCAATTCAGGCCGGTGCGGTTTTGGTTATGTCTTCGCGCCACGCCTGTTTGCAAAGGTCACTTAAAATCACTGGGCAGGATTGCCAGAAATTCTCGAAAATTCATGTGAAAACTGAATTTCTGGCTGTCTTGCCCAACCATTGCCGAAACCCGGCATCCGGTAATTTTAGTGACATTTAGAAATGGACATAACCGGTAAAAGCTGTTCGACCAGTATCCGCAATAGCGGGGTCTGCAGCGGTATGAAGGCCAATTGGCCATATGAAGGAATGAAGATGTTTAATAAACACACAATAGAAATTGAATGGGGCGGCCGCCCGCTGACACTTGAAACCGGCCAGATTGCCCGCCAGGCAGATGCCTGCGTTGTCGCTACCTATGGCGAAACAACCGTACTTTGCGCCGTGGTTTCTGAAAAATCACCAAAACCCGGCCTCGATTTTTTCCCGCTGACAGTCAATTATCAGGAAAAAGCCTATGCAGCTGGCAAAATCCCCGGTGGCTTTTTGAAGCGTGAGGCCCGTCCTTCCGAAAACGAAACCCTGGTTTGCCGCCTGATCGACCGTCCAATCCGCCCGCTGTTTGCCGATGGATATAAAAACGACACCCAGATCACATTGACCGTGCTTTCCCATGATATGGAAAACAACCCGGACGTCGTGGCAATGATTGCCACTTCAGCGGCACTCACTCTCTCCGGCGTACCGTTTATGGGTCCGATTGGTGGTGCCCGTGTTGGTTATATCGATGAAGAGTATGTTCTTAACCCGAATATCGACGAAATGCCTGAATCAGCCCTTGATCTGGTTGTTGCCGGTACTGGCGATGCGGTTTTGATGGTGGAATCGCAGGCTGATGTATTGTCGGAAGAAATCATGCTTGGCGCTGTCATGTTCGGACACACAAGTTTTCAGCCGGTGATTGATGCAATCGTACAGCTGGCAGAGAAAGCTGCCAAGGAACCGCGTGAGCACAGTGTTCCGGACCATTCCGATCTGGAAAAGAAGGTTACCAAACTGGTCGGAAAGGATATCGAAAAAGCCTACAAGATTTCTGACAAACAGGAGAGATATGTTGCACTTGATGCGGCCAAGGCAAAAGCCAAGGAAAAATTTCTTGATGAGGAATCAACCCCGGGTGAAGCCCAGGTGCTTGGTGAAGTCTTCAAGCATGTTCAGGCTTCTATCGTTCGCGGTTCAATTCTCAAAACCGGCAAACGCATAGACGGCCGCGACCTTGCAACCGTTCGTCCGATTGAATCCGAAGTAGGTCTTCTGCCACGTACCCACGGCTCCGCTTTGTTTACCCGCGGCGAAACCCAGGCACTTGTGGTTGCAACCCTTGGAACCGGTGATGACGAACAGTTCATTGATGCGCTGACCGGTACTTACAAAGAATCGTTCCTGCTGCATTACAATTTCCCGCCCTACTCGGTTGGTGAAACCGGACGCACCGGCTTTACTTCGCGCCGAGAAGTTGGCCACGGCAAACTTGCCTGGCGGGCGGTCAAGGCCGTATTGCCAAAACATGAAGAGTTTCCCTACACCCTGCGCGCGGTTTCGGAAATTACCGAATCCAATGGTTCGTCTTCAATGGCAACCGTTTGCGGCACTTCGCTGGCATTCATGGATGCAGGCGTTCCGCTGAAAGCGCCGGTTGCCGGTATTGCGATGGGGTTGATCAAGGAAGGCGACGATTATGCCGTTCTTTCCGACATTCTTGGCGATGAAGATCACCTTGGCGATATGGACTTCAAAGTAGCCGGTACCGCCAATGGCATCACCTCGTTGCAGATGGACATCAAGATCACCGGTATTACCGAAGAGATCATGAAAATCGCACTCGATCAGGCAAATGACGGGCGCCAGCACATTCTCGAAGAAATGTCGAAAGCCCTGACCGAAGGCCGGGCCGAGCTTGGTGAATTTGCACCGCGTATTGAAACCATGAAAATTCCGGTCGACAAGATCCGTGAAGTGATCGGTTCGGGCGGCAAGGTTATTCGTGAAATTGTCGAAAAAACCGGCGCCAAGATCAACATCGATGACGATGGCACGATCAAGATTGCCTCATCCAGCGGCAAGGAAATTGATGCCGCATTGAAATGGATTCACTCCATTGTTGATGAACCCGAAGAAGGCGTTATCTATCAGGGAACAGTTGTCAAAACCGTTGATTTCGGCGCATTCGTCAATTTCTTCGGTGCCAAAGACGGTCTAGTCCACATTTCGCAGTTGACTGAGGGCCGGGTTGCCAAAACCACCGATGTCATCAAGGAAGGTGACAAGGTTTGGGTCAAGCTTATGGGCTTTGATGATCGCGGCAAGGTTCGCCTGTCGATGAAAGTTGTGGATCAGGAAACCGGTGAAGAAATCACCGAATAATCTGTAATTAATCAACTAAATTTATTAGCGGCGCTGGTCATTTGATCAACGCCGTTTTTATTTGTAATCGAGAGAATTAAAGGTCGGCTATTTCTTGCGGCGCAGACGTATGGTGACATCGATCTTGGATATCTCCATGCCTTCCGGCGGCTCCGGCAATTGGCCAAACTCAACCTCATCAGAAGCGATGTCCATCACCCGGTTTTCGTCTTCGACAAAAAAGTGATGGTGGTGACTGACATCGGTGTCAAAATAGGTCTTGGTTGTATCAATGATAACCGCACGCAAAAGGCCTGCATCACGAAACTGATGCAATGTGTTGTAGATCGTTGCCAGTGAAACCGGTACATTTTCGTCCAGCGCCTCAACGTGCAACTGCTCCGCAGATACGTGCCTGACGCCTTTGGAAAACAACAACTTTGCCAATGCCACCCGCTGCCTTGTCGGGCGCAATTCGGCGCTGCGCAACAATTCGCTAATTTGTGCGCTGGTATTGCCAAAACAGTTTTGGCCATCCTCGTCGCCAAGGAACAAAAACGGGTTATTTTGCGTAGACATCGTACTCACTTGCCTGCTTCAGTCGCGACTTCGTCGGGAGCGCCCGAATTTTTGGCCCGAACCCGGCGTTTGATTGATAGATAGTGCATGCTGCATCATATCGCAAGCAGGGGCAAATTTACGGTTCCTTTCCAATCAGAATTACACTAATTGTTGTGCGACATTTTCCAGCAGGCCAATTGCCTGTTCAACAAAACAAAGCCGGGGTACTTTTATGGCCGAGCAAAAATCCAGTTATACCTATGAGGAAATCCTGAGTTGTGGACGGGGCGAATTGTTTGGGCCGGGCAATGCTCAACTACCGCTACCACCGATGTTGATGCTCGACCGGATTACAGAAATTTCGGAAGATGGCGGTGAATTTGGCAAGGGTCATATTCGAGCCGAATTCGATATTCGCGACGATTTATGGTTTTTCCCGTGCCATTTTCAAGGTGATCCAGTAATGCCCGGTTGTCTTGGCCTTGATGCATTGTGGCAGGCTACCGGATTTTATCTCGGCTGGCTCGGGGAGCCTGGCAAGGGTCGCGCTATCGCCACCGGCGAGGTGAAATTCAAGGGCATGGTTACACCAAAAACCAAACTGGTCGAGTTTGGCATTGATTTTAAACGGGTGATGCGTGGTCGATTGGTGTTGGGTACGGCCGATGGCTGGGTCAAGGCCGACGGAGAGGTGGTATTTACCGCCAACAATTTGCGCGTCGGCTTGTTCAAGGAATGATCAACTCATGTGGCTTCTGGTATTGTAGCCGGACGCACTCTATATGTATCGTCACAAAATCGGCTTCCATAACGGGTTAGGGAACTCAAATATGAAACGTGTTGTTGTAACAGGGATTGGTATCGTTTCATCGATCGGAAATAATACCGACGAGGTTCTGAACTCTTTGAAAGAAGCCAAATCCGGCATTACCAGTTCTCCGGATTTTACCGATTATGGCTTTCGCAGCCAGGTCTATGGCGCGCCAACTCTCGACCCGTTTGAGGTGCTCGACCGTCGAACTGCGCGATTTATGAGCAAAGGCACGGCCTGGAACTATATTGCCATGCAACAGGCGATTGAAGATGCCGGACTTGAGGAAGACAATATCGTTAACCCGCGCACCGGCATCATAATGGGTTCCGGTGGTCCATCGACCAAAACCATTGTTGAAGCCGCACAAAAAACCCTTGATACGGGTTCTCCAAAACGAATTGGACCGACAGCGGTTCCCAAAGCCATGAGTTCCACCGCATCGGCGGTGCTTTCCACCCAGTTCAAGATCAAGGGTGTGAATTATTCGATTTCGTCGGCTTGTGCCACCTCCAATCACTGCATTGGCAATGCCTATGAAACCATTCAGGTTGGCAAGCAGGACATGATTTTTTGCGGTGGATCAGAAGATCTCGACTGGACCATGGCCGACCTGTTTGATGCCATGGGGGCGATGTCGTCGAAATATAACGATAATGCCACAAGCGCTTCTCGCGCTTATGATGTTTCGCGCGATGGTTTTGTCATTTCTGGCGGTGCCGGAGTTCTGGTGCTCGAAGAACTTGAACACGCACTGGCGCGGGGCGCTAAAATTTACGCGGAAATCATTGGCTACGGCAATGCTTCTGATGGTGCCGATATGGTTGCTCCCTCCGGCGAAGGGGCCGTTCGCTGCATGAAGATGGCACTTGAAACCGTCGATGTGCCGGTGGACTATATCAACCCGCATGCAACGGCGACCCCTGTCGGTGATTTGAAAGAAATTGAGGCAATTCGCGAAGTTTTTGGCAAGAACTGCCCGCCGATATCAGCAACAAAGTCTCTCACCGGTCATTCGCAAGGGGCAACCGGCGCGCATGAGGCGATATATTCTTTGCTGATGATGCAAAATAACTTCATTTGTGAATCAGCCCACATCACCGAGATCGACCCGGAATTTGCCGATATGCCAATTGTTCGCGAACGGATGGACGGCGTCGAACTGAATTGCATCCTGTCCAACGGATTTGGATTTGGCGGCACCAATGCGTCGCTGGTTTTCAAGCGTTATAATTCTTAGGATTTGTTATGAGTAAATTGATGGAAGGCAAGCGCGGGCTTGTCATGGGTGTTGCCAATAATCATTCAATTGCCTGGGGCATTGCAGCGGCTCTTGCAGCGGAAGGTGCGGAGATCGCCTTCACCTATCAGGGCGAGGCCTTTGGCAAACGGGTGCGACCGCTGGCTGAATCGATCGGCTCGAATCTGCTATTGCCATGCGATGTGGAAGATATTGCCACGGTTGATACAGTATTCGATACGCTCGAAAAAGAATGGGGCCGCCTCGATTTTATTGTGCATGCGATCGGTTTTTCCGACAAGAACGAGCTGAAAGGTCTTTACGCTGACACATCACGGGGTAATTTTTCACGTACCATGGTGATTTCATGTTTTTCATTCACTGAAGTCGCCAAGAGAGCGGCGGCTTTGATGAAAGATGGCGGCTCGATGCTGACATTGACCTATGGTGGTGCCACGCGGGTCGTTCCAAACTATAATGTCATGGGCGTGGCCAAGGCCGCCCTTGAAGCCAGTGTGCGCTATCTGGCCAATGACTTCGGGCCACAAAGTATTCGGGTCAATGCCATTTCTGCCGGTATGGTGCGCACCCTTGCAGGTGCCGGGATTTCAGATGCCAGAACGATGTATAATTATCAGGAGCGCAATGCACCGCTGCGCCGCAACGTCAAAATTGACGAGATCGGCAATTCAGCACTCTATTTGCTGTCACATTTGTCATCGGGTGTAACCGGTGAAATCCACTATGTGGATTCAGGCTATTCAACCCAGTCAATGCCGCAACTGAATGAATTAAAAGCGCTGGAAGAAGCGCTAAAATAACCAGGAAACCAATGCGTCACCGCTCTTACAACGCTGCGATGCATGGAAAATTCACGGGCCTCAATTACGGCCATGAAAAACCATTCAGAAACTGGAAATCCGGTCATCTTGAAACCTTGATCGGTGGTTGGCTGGCGAGCAATCCGCCCTGTCTTGAACTTGCAACTCTCGCTTATAACGAACTTTTATCACGCGGCGATGATCTGAAAGCGGCAATGAAATTTGCTGACGTGGAACTGGAGCCTATCCCATGGCTTGACGCAGCGCGGCACAGGGTTAGGGAAACTTTTCCCCCTGAGTTGATCCAAACCGAAAAGAAAGGCAGGCTGGGTGCCTCCGTCTATGTGATTTTGCGTGGAGGATATACCGGTCACAACAGCTGGTACGGTGCCTATGTCGGCTCAACAAAACGCTCGGTTGAAAAGCGATTCCTCGAACATCGAACCACATCACGCGCCGGTCGCGGGTTGATTGCCCACGGCATTGAACCGCTCTATTCGCTTTTCGATCATCTCAATCCGATGCCGGTCAAACGCAAATACCTGCAGGAATGGGAAACAAGATTGCACGAGGCGCTGGCACCGGTAGTCCCTAAAGTTATCGGCGATGTGGTTTTTTAACTCAATAAACCGGGTAGGGGTTTTTTGTTTCCAAGGAGGTCATTTTTGCCTCGGTTGCCAGCGATTCAAATTAATGCAAACGTCAAACCATGTTGAATGAAATAAATCTTCCTCTGATACTATTTGCAGCCGTGATTGCCGGCGCCAGCCCTGGCCCGGCAACGCTTGCCATTGCCGGAACTTCGATGGCATCGGGCAGAAAACATGGTCTTGCCCTTGCCTCAGGTGTTGTCACCGGCTCTTTGATCTGGTCAACGACCGCTGCTTTTGGTCTGGGCGCGATAATGCTGGCCAATATTTGGGTGCTGGAATTTGTTAGGTTTATGGGGGCTGGATACCTGATATACCTTGCCTGTAAATCAGCCCGCTCCGCACTTGTGCCCGGAGAAATCGAGATAAAGGGTGTT
>JALTNS010000307.1 GCA_027000565.1 Rhizobiaceae bacterium
ATTGCCCGCCAAAATTCTATTCTGGCGGCATCGGCGGCATCGGCGGCATAGGCGGCACGGGCGGCATCGGCGGCATAGGCGGCATCGGCGGCGGCATAGGCGGCATCGGCGGCATAGGCGGCGGCACGACCCATATCATGGGCTGGATATCTGCGGGCAGCCCATGATATGGTGTTTGCACGGAATGAGGCGGAAATCAAGACTTGTTGAACAGCGGCATCGGGCATTTTGACATCGAATACCTCGCCAACCAGCGGCAGCACCCGTAGCGCAATGCGCGCGGCCAGCACCTGCGCCCATTCAGCCGGCTTGCCTTCAAGCCATTTCTCAAAACTTTCGCGATCAGTGATTTCCGCCAAGCCTGATGCTCCCTTCACTTGCACCTTGGAATATTCACGCAATAGTGGCAAGGGGCGATTGGGTCGGGCATCAGCAGGTAAAACGCTCAAATTACGGTGACAGTAACCGTAAATCAGCACCGTAGTTCACAGTAATTCCCGCAACATGCCGTCATTCCGGCGAAGGCCGGAATCCAGAAGACTTAACCCGGTGGCCGATTGCTAATGATTGATTACGCTGTTGAACCATTGTAATGCCCTCACCGAAATACAGATTGCCGATACACACATGGATTCCGGCCTTCGCCGGAATGACAGTATTTTTGAGGTCATCTGCAGGTTAAAACAAGAAATATGAATGCGTCAGGCTCAAGGGAGAGGGATACGAAGACCCGGCGAGGCGAAGCTGATGGTCGCAGTCGGGTGAGAGGTTTAATCTACCCCAGCAACCGGTCGCCCTGTTCGTCGATCACCTGACGCGCCTTGCGAATCGCCGCATCTTTGGCGTCGTTCTCATTGGGAAACATATCGGCGCGGATGAGTTTGTGCTCGCGCATTTCGCCATCGACCTCTTTGGAGATTATCCCGCAGAGGCGAAACTGCCCGCCATCGGCCTGTGGCGTGGCGCGGATTGAAAATCCCTCATATTCGGCGTCCGGTTCGCTCGCCACCGCCGCCGCTTTTTCACCACCACCAAACAATCGTTTCAGAAATGACATGGCACACCTTGCCTAACTATCCAGAAAACTGCGCAATTTGCGTGAGCGTGAAGGATGTTTCAGCTTGCGAAGCGCCTTGGCTTCGATCTGTCTGATCCGCTCGCGGGTCACATTAAACTGCTGGCCAACCTCTTCCAGAGTATGATCGGTATTCATGCCGATGCCAAAACGCATGCGCAACACGCGCTCCTCACGCGGGGTGAGCGAGGCCAGAACCCGCGTGGTGGTTTCACGCAGGTTCGACTGGATTGCCGCATCAATCGGCAACATGGCGTTTTTGTCCTCGATGAAATCACCAAGGTGCGAGTCTTCCTCATCACCAATCGGCGTTTCGAGCGAAATCGGCTCCTTGGCGATTTTCAGCACCTTGCGGACTTTTTCCAGAGGCATGGCAAGTTTTTCAGCCAGTTCCTCCGGTGTCGGTTCGCGGCCGATTTCGTGCAGCATCTGGCGTGAGGTGCGGACAATCTTGTTGATCGTCTCGATCATATGCACCGGAATACGGATGGTGCGTGCCTGATCGGCAATCGAGCGGGTGATCGCCTGGCGGATCCACCAGGTCGCATAGGTCGAGAACTTGTAACCACGGCGATATTCGAACTTGTCAACCGCCTTCATCAGCCCGATATTGCCTTCCTGAATGAGATCAAGGAACTGCAACCCGCGATTGGTGTATTTTTTGGCACTCGAAATCACCAGCCGCAAATTGGCCTCGACCATTTCCTTTTTGGCAATCGCCGCTTCGCGCTCACCCTTTTGCACCATATGGACAATACGGCGAAATTCCTGCGGCTCCAGCCCGGTTTCAGCCGCCAGCATTTGAATTTCGGAGCGAAGCTCCTTGATCATCGGCTTTTCTTCGCGGGTAAATTCCTTCCAGCCCTTGGCGGCAAGCGAGGCAATGCGACGGATCCAGTTGGGATCAAGTTCCGAGCCCTGATATTCCTTGAGGAAACTTTCGCGGGAAACCGAATAGGATTCAGCCAGCCGCAACAGCTGGCCTTCGTTGCGCACCAGCCGCTTGTTGATGTCATAAAGCTGCTCAACCAGCGCTTCGATGCGGTTCTGGTTCAGTTCAAGGCTCTTGACCGATTCAACGATATCGTCCTTGAGTTCTTTGTAACGGCGCTCCTGAGCGGGCGAGAGTTTTTTGTTGATCAGCCGTTTTTCAACGTGCTGTTCCTGCAACCGGCGCAGTTTTTTGTAATTCGACGCGATGTTGTCGAAAACTTCCAGAACCTTTGGCTTCAGTTCCATTTCCATGGCCGCGAGCGACAGGGAACTTTCCATGTCGTCGTCATCATCATCGTCGTCGTCTTCTTCAGTATCTTCATTGTTGGAAATGTTGATGCCAATTGGCGGCGCATCAACCTTGTCGCCGCGCAGGGCTGCAACCGCCTTTTCCGGGTCACGGCCTTCGGCAATCGCCTTGCGCCGGGCAATCGCTTCCGGCGAATGTTCACCGCCCGAACCCTGACGCACCGCCTCGGCAACCGATGCCGGCGCATTGGGATTAACCGGCACGTTTTGTTTGGCATCCGGCCCGGCATAGGTCGCTTCCAGCGCAATAATATCGCGCAGCAAAATATTGCCTTCATTCAATTCGTCACGCCAGATGATGATCGCCTGAAAACTCAACGGGCTTTCGCACAGCCCGGCAATCATCGTTTCACGACCGGCCTCAATGCGCTTGGCAATGGCAATTTCGCCCTCCCGCGAGAGCAGTTCAACCGTGCCCATTTCGCGCAAATACATGCGCACCGGATCATCGGTGCGGTCGGTCGGCTCCTTGCGAGCAACGGTGGCGACCTCTTTTTTGGTCGCTTCAACAAGCGCACCACCACCCTCTTCCGTAGTATCGTCGGAACCATCATCCTCGACCACATTGATGCCCATTTCCGAAAGCATCGACATGGTATCTTCAATCTGCTCTGAATTGACCTGATCGGACGGCAGTACCGAATTCAACTCGTTTACCGTCACAAACCCGCGCTTTTTGGCGGATTTGATCATCTTTTTCACGGCAGCATTGTTGAGATCCAGAAGCGGCTGATCACCACCGCCTTCTTCGCTCTTCTTTTCCCGGACTTTGGTCGATGTTGCCATATGGTAATCTCCGATGCAGCACACCAGGCGTGCCTGCTGGTTCTGGCAGGTTTTGCGGCAGGAAATTGCCCGAAAACCCGGTTTCGCAAATAACTCCTACAGGCATTAGAGCCTGCATCTTAATTCTCAATTAACCCTGTTTGATTTCTCACAACCCGTCAGGCGGGCTGGTGAAACCGGAATGTGCAGGTCTTTTGTTTCGGCGCGCTCCGCCAAACATACAAATTACCGTGGTCACTCAGGTTAATCAGGATTTCAGTTCAGTCAGTGAGCACCTGTCCGGCACGAAAACATAAAAAAGAGCGGTCTGAATATTGTCACCAACACCCAAATCCCCTCAACTGATTTTCGCATTCCTGCCGATAGCAAGTTCACGCTGCTTTGAAACCGCCGGAAAAGATTTGTTGCGCGCTCAGTCTGGCTAACAATCGGGAGACCCGTATCAGTTGCCCTGGAGCTAACGCCTGGTCGGCTGTTTTCAGTTTCCTATTTAACCATTCAAAGGCCATATGCAAGGCCAAAGCCGGTCAAATCTGCCAATTTGACACTGTTTTAGCCACTTATTGCCAAAATCAACTACATTTCACCGATCCAGCGACGCCCGGCAAACGCGTGATAGGACTGGTCAAGCTCACGCTCTTCTTCCGCATAACGGTTGCGTGTATCATTCAACAATTGCTGAAAAGCCTCAAATTCTTCTTCACTTTCAAAAAAATACTTAGAATCTAAACGTTGAATTTCCTGCTGATACTGTTGCGTTCTCATTCCATCTGTTTCAACATAAGATGCCGTTTCAAATAAGTTTAAAGATTTTAAAT
>JALTNS010000308.1 GCA_027000565.1 Rhizobiaceae bacterium
TTGTGCTGTTTGGCGCGATATTGGAAAAGGCCGGCGCAGGTGGATATTTCATTAAAATCGCCTTTGCCCTGCTTGGTCACTTTCGTGGTGGCCCGGCCAAGGCGGCGGTTATCGCATCTGCGATGAGCGGCCTCTATTCCGGTTCATCAATTGCCAATACGGTGACCACCGGGACATTTACAATTCCATTGATGAAGCGCACCGGGTTCAGTGCTGAGAAAGCTGGCGCGGTTGAAGTCGCATCGTCGACCAATGGTCAGCTGACGCCGCCGGTTATGGGCGCTGCGGCGTTCCTGATCGCCGAATTTACCGGTGTTGAATATACAACCCTGTTGAAACATGCGCTTATTCCTGCGATCGTTTCTTATATCGCACTGATCTATATCGTGCATCTTGAAGCCTGTAAACTTGACCTCAAAGGTCTGCCAAAACCACCTTCGACAGTGACTTTGGGCCGCAAGATGATCGGCTTCCTCACCGGCTTTATATCCGTCGCAGTATTGTTCATGCTGGTTTATTATACGCTGGGTTGGGTCAAGGAAGCCTATCCGGGCATTTCCATGTACGCGGTCTTGGGCATTGCCGGAATTGCCTATGTGATATTGGCCTGGTTGGCCTCGAAACGACCGGATTTGGAAAAAGACGATCCGGATGCCCCGATACTTGAACTGCCAAACGCCGCTGATACGGCTTGGACCGGGTTATACTTCCTGCTGCCGATCGTCATTTTGCTATGGGCGATATTGCCGACACCGGATCGTCTGTCACCATCGCTGGCAGCCTTTTATGCCTGTCTGGCAATGATTTTCATCGCGCTTACCCAGCATCCGCTGAAAGCGTTTTTCCGTGGTGACAGCGGCTATGGTGAAAAGTTCAAACGTGGCGTTTCAGAGACCATGGACGGCATGATCTCCGGCTCGCGCAATATGATCTCGATTGGTATCGCAACCGCTGCAGCAGGTGTCATTGTCGGCTCCATTTCACTCACCGGCGCGCACGCTGTTGTTGGGGAATTTGTCGAGTTCCTCTCCGGCGGAAACCTTCTGGTCATGTTGGTGCTGGTTGCCATCATGAGCCTGATACTGGGCATGGGCTTGCCAACCACGGCCAACTATATTGTGGTTGCCAGTCTTATGGCGCCGGTCATTGTGGCGCTTGGTGCCAAATCAGGATTGATTGTTCCGCTGGTAGCGGTTCATCTGTTTGTATTTTATTTTGGTATTCTGGCCGATGATACGCCGCCGGTGGGTCTGGCCGCCTATGCGGCAGCGGCCATATCAAAAGGCGATCCGATCAAGACCGGTGTGCAGGGTTTCATGTATGATATCCGAACTGCATTGCTGCCGTTCCTGTTCCTGTTCAACACGGACCTGTTGCTGATAAATGTCGGGCCGATAAAAGCGATATTTGTGTTTATCATCGCCACGGTTGCGATGATGTTATTTGCCTCGGCAACCCAGAGCTGGTTTTTCACCCGTAATAAAATATGGGAATCGGTCGCGCTGTTGCTGATCGCGTTCACTTTGTTCAGGCCCGGATTCTGGCTTGATACGGTCTCACCACCATTCGAGGAAAGGCCCGGAGCGGAAGCTGTGGCACTGGCTGCAGCTGCACCCGCCGATGGTACCTTGCGGGTGCGGATTGTCGGTCCGGATTTTGACGATCCAGATAAAAACAACAACACCAGCGTCATTCTGAAATTGGGTGCGTCTGGAGATGGTGAAACCCGCTTTGCCCAGTCGGGCCTGAACGTGCTGGAAGAAGATGGCAAATCGGTTATCGACGGGCTGACGTGGGATTCCAAACTGAAACATCTCGACAAGCTGTTCTCGATGGGCGATCCGGACAATCCTTTGTATATCGACAAGGTTTTGCTAAAGCGCGACCGCTTGCCAAAAGAGTTGTTCTACATCCCTGCTTTGTTGCTCCTGGGTTTCATTATCTGGTCGCAATTGCGCCGACGCGAGCGTGATTCAAAGCCTGAAACACAAGCGGCCTAGAGAGGGTGGAAGTTATGTATAAATCGATATTCTTGCCAATCGACCTCAATCAGGAGAGTTCCTGGAAAGATGTAATTCCCACCGCTGTTAAGCTGGCGGAGGGTAGCAATGCCGAACTTCATGTAATGACCGTGGTGCCGGACTATGGCATGGCGGTTGTTGGCAGTTTTTTCCCGACCGACTATGCGGAAAATGCCTCGCTTGAGACCGAAAAGCTGCTGGCAAATTTTGTCGCTGAACATTTCTCCGATGGAACCAGCGTAAAAGCACATGTGCGCCACGGGTCCATTTACAAGGAAATAATCCAGTCCGCTGATGAAAATGGATGCGATTTGATTGTAATGGCGTCCCACCGACCGGAGACCAAAGATTATCTGCTGGGGCCCAATGCGGCGCGGGTCGTACGCCATGCCAAACAGTCGGTTTTTGTCGTGCGCAATTAATTCGTCAAGTCAAATGCAGTTCAAAAGCGATCGGGTGCCGATATGGGCCATGTTTTTCCACGCCATACAAAAGTCCAGCTGCCTGAAATTGCATCCGGTGACGGATGCTATTTGATCGATGCCAACGGCAAGCGATATCTTGATGGTTGCGGCGGAGCGGCCGTTTCCTGTCTCGGACACAGCGATGGTGAGGTCGCTGATGCCATCAAGGCGCAAATCGACGAGATTGCCTACGCCCATACCGGGTTTTTCACATCCCGGCCCGCGGAAGAGCTTTCTGATTTGTTAATCGCCCATGCACCGGAAGGCATCGAGCGGGTCTATCTGGTTTCCGGTGGATCTGAAGCGGTTGAGGCAGCCCTCAAACTGGCGCGGCAATATTATCTGGAAATTGGTGAGCCCAGGCGCAACCGGGTGATCACCCGAATGCAAAGTTATCATGGCAATACACTGGGTGCGCTGGCGATTGGCGGTAATATGTGGCGGCGCGAGCCGTTTGACCCGTTGATGATTGAGACCTTTCACATTCCGGCCTGTTATGCCTACCGCGACAAACGCGACGACGAGAGCGAGTTTGATTATGGCCAGCGGGTCGCCAATGCTCTGGAAGAGGAATTGCTGCGTCTCGGTCCGGATACGGTGATGGCATTTATTGCCGAACCGGTGGTTGGGGCCACTCTGGGGGCGGTTCCCGCAGTCCAAGGCTATTTCAAGCGGATACGGGAAATTTGCGATCAATATGGTGTATTGCTGATTCTCGATGAAGTGATGTGTGGCATGGGCCGCACCGGCACTTTGTTTGCCAGTGAACAGGAAGGAATTGTTCCGGACATCGTCTGCATTGCCAAGGGCCTTGGGGCCGGATACGTGCCGGTGGGCGCGATGATGTGTTCCGGCAAAATCTATGCGGCAATTGAAGCCCGTTCCGGTTTTTTTCAGCATGGCCATACCTATATGGGCCATCCGACGGTAAGCGCCGGTTCTCTCGCCGTGGTCAAGGCGATTATCGGACGCGGATTACTGGGCAATGTGGTCGAAAAGGGTCAAGCATTAAAATCCGCCTTGGATGAGCGGTTTGGCCAGCACGCCCATGTTGGAGATATTCGCGGGCGTGGCCTGTTTCAAGGAATAGAACTGGTGCAGGACCGCAACAGCAAAGCACCGTTTGATGCCTCGCGGGGCATCAATAAAAAGGTTAAAAAAGCGGCGTTTGAGGCAGGTTTAATGTGTTATCCGATGGGCGGCACAATTGATGGCAAGCGCGGCGATCATGTGTTGATTGCTCCACCTTTTATCATCAATGACTCGCAGATTGATGAACTGGCAGACAAGCTGCTTGGCGCGGTGAATGTGGCTATCCGGTAAGCAATACCCGGGTTTTTCAAGCCGCTTTTGACGAAGGTACAACGGGAAACGATTTGCCATTGCCGCTGGTGGAAAACACCTCTTCGGTTTTTGGCGCATCTGGCTGATGTTCCGCTTCATACCGCCATTTGGCCGCTTCCTTGTCCTTCATTCGGGCAAGTTTGCGATGT
>JALTNS010000309.1 GCA_027000565.1 Rhizobiaceae bacterium
CGCGCGCTGGAAGCCGGATGGGGCGGTGTGGTATGGAAGACACTTGGCGAAGACGGGCCGCCGGTGGTTAATGTCAACGGACCCCGTTACGGTGCGGTTTACGGCTCCGACCGGCGATTGCTCGGTCTCAACAATATTGAATTGATCACCGACCGGCCGTTGCAGACCAATTTGCAGGAAATAACCGAAGTAAAGCGCCAGTGGCCGGATCGGGCGATCGTAGTTTCGCTGATGGTGCCCTGCGAGGAAGATGCCTGGAAAACCATTTTGCCGATGGTCGAAGATACCGGTGCTGACGGCATTGAACTCAATTTTGGTTGCCCGCACGGCATGAGCGAACGCGGCATGGGTGCGGCCGTTGGCCAGGTGCCGGAATATATCGAGATGGTTACCCGCTGGTGCAAGGAAGCCACAAAAATGCCGGTGATTGTCAAGCTCACCCCGAATATTACCGATATTCGAAATCCGGCCCGCGCCGCCAAACAGGGCGGCGCCGATGCTGTCTCGCTGATCAATACCATCAATTCGATCATTAGCATTGATCTTGATAATTTTGCCCCGACGCCAACCATTGACGGCAAGGGATCGCATGGTGGTTATTGCGGCCCGGCGGTCAAGCCGATTGCGCTCAATATGGTGTCGGAGATTGCCCGCGATCCAGAAACCCACGGCCTGCCGATATCCGGCATTGGCGGCATTACCAATTGGCGCGATGCGGCTGAATTCATCGCTCTTGGCTGTGGTTCGGTGCAGGTTTGCACCGCTGCCATGACTTATGGATTCAAGATCGTCGAGGAAATGATCGAAGGTCTTTCCTACTGGATGGATGAGAAAGGTTACTCCAGCATTTCGGAATTTCAGGGCATGGCGGTGCCGAATATGTCGGATTGGCAATATCTCAATCTCAACTATGTCACCAAGGCCAAGATCGACCAAGACCTGTGCATCAAGTGTGGCCGCTGCCACATTGTTTGCGAGGATACTTCCCATCAGGCGATTTCCCAGACCATCGATGGTGCAAGAGGGTTTGAGGTGATCGACGAGGAATGTGTTGGCTGCAATCTTTGTGTAAGCGTTTGCCCGATTGAAGATTGCATCTCGATGGAACAGGTTGACGGCATTGATGCGCGAACCGGTGAGCAAATACCGGATGAATATGCCAACTGGACGACCCATCCCAACAATCCGGCCGTGAATGAGGCTGCGGAATAGCCTCAGGTATTATTGGTGCAACTCAGCATCTTCTGTTGAAGATATTCCCTCGTTCTGGTTTTGCAAATTGAGGACAGTTAAAGTGCCCTGAATTTATCATCAGGGTTTTTTACCATGTCTGTGCTTTCTATTGTCCGCCTCGCCCACGCCCTTGATCTGGCGCTGCCATCTTATGAAACTGCGGAAGCGGCCGGAATGGATTTGCGGGCGGCAATTGATGCGCCAATCATTCTTGCATCAGGAGCAAGAACGCTGGTGCCAACCGGGTTGATTATTGAACTGCCGGTTAATCACGAGGGGCAAATCCGCCCGCGTTCCGGACTTGCCTACAAACATGGTATAACGGTGCTGAATTCGCCGGGAACGATAGATTCAGACTATCGCGGCGAGGTCAAAATTCTGCTGATTAATCACGGGCATGAACCTTTTGAAATCACCCGCGGCATGCGGGTTGCACAAATGATTGTCGCGCCGGTTGTTCAGGTGCAGATTGTCGAGGTAAAAAACCTGTCGGATACGGATCGCGGCACTGCGGGCTATGGTTCGACCGGCACGGGGTGAAGGTTTTCCATGATGGTAGCTCTACCATGATTTTAATAATTGGCGCAGGCATTGCCGGGTTGTCGCTTGGCTGGCAACTGGTGCAGTCAGGTGCCGATGTCACAATCATCGACAAGGGAAAAGCTGGCGGCGGAGCCAGTGGTGCGGCAGGCGCCTATCTTGAACCACGACCCGGAAAGGGAAAATTGCGCGCCCTTGAATGGGCATCGCTCGATTTGTGGCCGGAGTTTGCGAAATCATTGGAACGAGAGTCAGGTATAGATATAGGCTATCGGCAGGACGGCGTAATGTACGTTGCATTTCCTGAGGCAAAGCAAAAGCTCGAGCAATCTATAGAAAATCATCAGGCCTCAGGCTGGCAGGTTGAAGAACTGCCGGGCAAATCCTTGCAAAGCCGCGCGCCAGCCTTGTCGCAACATTTGGCCGCTGGATATATCCTGCAGCAGGTTCACCATCTGGATGCCCAAAAAGCCTGCCAGGCGCTGGTTATGGCTTTCATTGAACGCGGCGGTAGACTGATCGAAAATATCGAGGGCTGCCGGATCAATAACGCGCTCGAAGTACACACCGCCGCCGGTCCTTCGTTCATGGCTGAAAAGATTGTGATTGCAGCGGGTCATGGCACAGCGTTGATTGAAGGGCTGCCCAGCGATATTCCGCAAAGCCGCCCGGTGCGCGGTGTCATGGTCGAGCTGCAGATGTCACGCAAAAGTCCGCTTGTCAAAAATCCGTTGAAATCCGGCAATTGCATATTGCTGCCGCTGTCCGAAGGGCGTCTACTGGTTGGCTCCAGCCATGAAGAAGGTGAGGAAAGGGCGGAAGCACCGCAAGCGGTGGTCAATCAACTATTGGAGGATGCGGTGCGTGTTGTTCCTGAAATTGCCGACCTTCCAATCATCAAAACCCGTGCGGGCATCCGTGCCCTGGTTGGCGACGGTCTGTTGCGGCTTGGTTGCAGCAATGAAAACCGCAATATTTTTTACTCGCTCAGCCATGCCGGGGCTGGCTATTTGCGCGCGCCGGTCATTGCCCGCGAACTGGCTAAACAGATACTTGATCCCGGCGAAGAGCCGAACTGGATTGCGCCATTTTATAAAATTTGAGACCCGCCTCGTCTGATCAGGATCAGTTACCACTGCATTGACAGCAGTCACTCATTATTCTAGTGCTAGAATAATGAGTGAAAATCTTACTAAAGCTGAATATGCGATATTGGGGTTGTTGGTTGAAAAGCCGGTCCACGGATATGACCTCGAACGGCTGATTGAGCAACGCGGAATGCGCGAGTGGACAGAGCTTGGATTTTCTTCAATCTACTATATTTTGAAGAAACTTGAATCACGCGGAATTGTCTGCCAGTTACCGCCACACAAGGCTGGGCGAAACAGAAAAAAAACCTACGCCCCAACCGATGACGGACGGCTCATCCACCAAAAATTCACCCTTCAATTTATCAGCCAACCCCATGCGGTCTATCCTGCGGTTCTTCTTGGAATCGCAAACTGGCCATCAGTAGAATGCGGCGAAGCGTTGGATGCCTTGAGACAGCGGCGGAAGTCAGTCGAAAGGACGCTTGCCCATATCCGTACAAAAAGGGGCTTTTTGCCGGGTTTTGTCGAAGTTCAATTTGACTACAGCATCGGTCAGCTGCGCGCAGAACTGGACTGGATTGAGCGATCACTTGTGAAACTTGGAGAGAAGCCATGAAAATTGATTTCAAAAAGACACTGTCAAACCTTTACGGTGAAAAATCAAAAGAGTTTACGCTGGTTGACGTGCCGGAAATGCAATTCCTGATGATTGATGGCAAGGGCGATCCGGGCTCTGCACCGGAATATCAACAGGCGCTGGAAACACTTTATCCAGTGGCCTACAAGGCAAAATTCATCAGTAAAAAGTCCATGAACAAGGACTATGTGGTGCCCTCGCTCGAAGGATTGTGGTGGGCCGAAGACATGACGGCGTTTGCCACAGGCCTGGATAAATCCAGGTGGCTGTGGACCATGATGATCATGCAGCCCGACTGGATAACCGCCGATATTATCGAAGAAGCAAAGGTTCAGGCCACTAAAAAGGGATCATTGCCGGGGCTTGAAAAGCTACGGTTTGAAAAATTCACTGAAGGGAAATCATTGCAATGTTTGCATATCGGCTCCTATGCGGATGAGGCCCCGACC
>JALTNS010000310.1 GCA_027000565.1 Rhizobiaceae bacterium
GTTCGATCATGGGGATTCCTCCTTGTGCGGGTCGGTTTCCGGGCCCTGCGGCCAGGGGTGCGTCGTCCAGGCGGTTGATGCCGCTCATGACCACCAGGGCGACGACGAGGCCGATGAGGCCGGCGAGGCCGGCCAGCAGCCACAGGGCGATGGACAGCGCGTCCACGGGTCAGGCCCGGACGAGCTCGAGCGGGAAGGTGCGCTTGACGCCGTCGGCCAGGCCGCGCAGGTACTGCTCGCGGCGGTACAGGTAGCGGCCGTACCGGGCGGCGTTGCGGTAGTCGTGCACGCGATCGCGGTGCTGGCGAATGACCAGGCCGGTGAGGGGGTTGATGGGCATGATGGGGACCTCCTTGCGCTGAATCAGTACTGCAAAAATATATCACAGATATACACTAGTCAATACCAGTGATATACTTTTTCGGAGTTCGTAGGTGGTGGGGGAGGGAGCTGGCAAGAAGGATGGGATGTTGAGCCTATCCCGTATTGGCTTCGTCAGATAGAATGCGCAAGCGGAGAAAAACAATGAAAACAGCAGTTTCCCTGTTTACAGGATGTGGTGGTTCTGATGCCGGAATTACGGCGGTTGGTTTCGAGGTCCTGATGGCAAACGACATCCTGTCGTATGCGCGGGATGTCTACGAAGCGAATCTACCGGAAACCGATTACCGGGTTGGCGACGTGTCCGAAATCGATGTGTTTCCGAACGCCGATTTGCTGGTTGGTTGCTATCCATGCCAGGGATTCAGTCAGGGCGGATTGCGCGATGCAGGTCGAAAAATCAACTATTTGTATCGCGAATTTGACCGGGCCCTACGTACAATCCGGCCCAAAGCGTTCATCGTTGAGAATGTTTCCGGCATGCGGCGGAGCGATTTCCGTCACTTGCTGAACAACCAGCTCGTGCGGTTTCGCCTGGCCGGGTATCGGGTGAAACATGCTCTGCTAAATGCCGAGGATTACGGGGTTCCGCAGGAACGTCGGCGCCTGTTCATCGTAGGTATTCGGTCGGACTTCAACGTGGAATACAAATTCCCCGAACCTACACATGGACCGGGGCGCGAATATCCTTACCAAACAATCCGTAACGCAATCGAGCATCTTCCGTCATGGCCGGAAGGTGAGTTCTGCACGGAGAAATTTCATTGGTATTATTTGTCGAGAAACCGGTATCGCGGATGGGACGAGTTGAGCAAGACCATCGTCAGCAATCCGCGGCATATGCCCCTGCACCCAATCAGTCCGCGGTTGCGGCGAATTCATACCGACCGATGGGTATGGGAAGAAGACCGACCGGCAAGACGATTTTCCTATCGAGAAGCCGCCTGCTTGCAAGGATTCCCGCGAGACTTCCGTTTTCCGGATACGGCTGGCCTGAAGATGAAATACACCGTGGTAGGCAATGCTGTCCCACCACCTTTGTTTGAGGCTGTTGCGCGGGCGTTACCCGACATCTGGTAGTTCGAGATATTGAGCAAGATCTAGCGCGGCGATTTCGTCTTTTATCTTTTGTGGAGCGGTTTCGGCAAGCAATGTAAGTCTAAGTCTGTCAAAAACCAGGCCTGCTTGACTGCTGGCTTCAATAAGTAATGGTTCAGTAACGTGAAAAGGGGTACAGAATGCACGTACTGGATGGACATATGTCATTGGACCAAACCAACGTTTTATACGAACAAAGTCTGCGCTGATATCGGTGTATTTGTTTTCCCAGTTTCCTCCGCAAGCGCATTGCCCAAGCAGAAACAAATGACCTGCACGATTATCCAAATTGTGAATCCATGCGACAAAATCAAGTCCTTCGTCCTTAAAATGTGTTGAAGATGGATTGTCAGGCAACCCAAGATCTGGTTGCCAATACCATTCTTTGGTTTCTTCATAAAGCGGTGATACAGCGTCTTTGAGTTTTGGTTGTGTTCTTGGCCAGCCTGTGTGAAGTGAGCGCCCGAACTGACCAAGATAGCATTTGACGAGGATGTGAGAAAGTTGCTCAAAAACTCTTGGTAATTCTGGGTGGTGTGAAACATTAGTTGTCGAAATTCGCAGGCAAAACTCATAAACTAATGTTTTGCTGAGGCAATGTATCAATGAGTTTCTGGTGATTTGAAACGGATATGCGCAGTCCATGATTCGTTGGCGGCATTCCACTATTGCAAGGAGTCCGCCTATAGCATCATCTTGTTGAAGATCTTCTTCGATACGAACCGGGTCATCGTACGGTGATATATTATCCCCTGTACCAAAATCATCCATAGCATCAGCAACACGCTCGTCATAAAGTCCTTCTTCGATTGGAGCGGCACCAGTTTTAACTGCAGAGATTTCAGTTTGGTCTGCGTTGTCAGATAGGTTTTGCCTGTAGTGTTTTTCTTCATAAATATTAGTCATCACTGCCACTTACTATAGCATTAAGTTTGTTATATATGCTTGTGGCCAAGTTTTTTATTTGGCTGGACATTGCAGTAAATTGATTGGCAACATCAGTGGATGGTGGTTCTGATGTCAGACGGCTATCGACCTCGGACAGGTCAACTTTGGTTTTAACAAGAACATCTCCAAGAAGCTCGCTAATCGGTTGGGTGAGTCTTTCTATTTCCTCAAGTGTTTTTCCTTGTCGAAGTAGCTGAACTTTCTCCTGATTTTCAAGAGCCAAGGCAAGCGTACGCAACTGACGAGAATCACCAACTGCAGGATTTTTCCCTTCCGAACGGTTCCCGAACATGGCGCGCGTAACAAGCTCTGCGTTGTCTAGTTTCTCAGGTGGAATCGGATTGGGTGTTTCTGCGTCATTGGTCTCAATACCAAGAAAACGCCTTGTTGATTTATACCCGAGAAGAGTGTAAACCCATGAAAATGGGTATTGGGTATTGCTGCCACGCCCTTTGCGATTGCTATCAGCCGGATTAAATCTGTCGTTTTCGATGAGTTGCTGAATAAAATGATATCCTTCAAGAAGTCTGGCTAACGCACGATGTTCATCACCAATCATTGCGGCAACATCTTCCAGGGGGATGCCGCTCTCTTTGATTATGCGAGCAACCCATACAGCCTTGGCATATGAATCCCAGCTCTTCGATGCGGCTATATGGCGGACACCAAGATAAGAAAGCAAGTTATGTTTGTTTTCTGCTGTATCAAAGATTATGGCAGGTATTGGATCAATTTTTGGTGATCCATGCTTCTCATGAATTTTCTGATATTTTTTTGTAAGGCTGCTTTGGTTCTTGGCGCGTTCGTCACCTAACAATATGAGGCAGGCGGCTAATCGACGATTACCCTCGGCAACAATATACATGTCGCCTTCAGGACGGCATACAACGGGTTCAGCAGAAAAGTAACCATTTACAGAAAGCGAGCTTAGCAGATCGTTGACACCAAATGTTTGAACAATGAAGTCAAGCAAATCCGTCTGGTTTCGCTTGTCTGATGCCAGTTCGCCGAATCGTGGGTTTTCAAGATCCAATTGCAGGAGGTCAACCGGAATATCTTTGACCTCTTCATTAATCGAGAATTCTTCTATAGTTGTAGTCATATTATCGGCTTTGTTTGATTTGTTGGCATGGATTATGGTGATGATGGGCTTTAAAAAAGCAAGTCATCAACGCCAATTGCCGAGTGGAGGTTAATGTATAGTCTTTCCCGGGTTTTGTTGTCGAGTATCTGTTCGGCAAGAACAGTTTTGATAATTGTTTCCAGAACAGACGCCATTGGTCCACGCTTTTTCGAGCCGGCCAGTTCAAACATGCCGCCGATTGCGTCGCTGGTATATGGGCAATATTTGTGCAGGGCAGTTATGATTCGTTCGTTTTCTTTATCTACCATGCCATCCAGGCTGTCCAGAAAATCCAAAAACCTGGATGGGTCATCGACGTCTGCCCTGGGATGACGAGCAATCGCAACGAGCGATTCGACCATTTTGCGCTTCTCGTTTGTTGGGGCCTTTATGG
>JALTNS010000311.1 GCA_027000565.1 Rhizobiaceae bacterium
AAATTTTTGGAGATCGGTGCTGCGCTCGGACCGCACAAGAATGCGAAAACGAAAACGGCCGCGCACCAGCGCCATCGGTGCTTCGGCAGGCCCCAAAATCATGATCTCGGAATGTTCGGGGGCAGCAAGGCGCAAGGCGCGCGCGTGGCTTTCGCTTTCACGCCGATCGGTGCCGGAAATAATAATACCGGCAAGGCGGCCAAAGGGCGGCAGTCCGGCGATTTTGCGGGCTTCGATTTCGCGGTTGTAAAATGCTTCCACATTACCGGAGGCTATGGCTTTGATCACCGGGTGATCGGGTTGATAGGTTTGCAACAGGCCACGGCTTTTACCACCGGTGCGACCGGCGCGGCCTGTAACCTGCGACAGCAATTGAAAGGTACGTTCGGCGGCGCGCGGGTCGGCATTATTGAGGCCGATATCCGCATCGACCACACCGACCAGCCGCATCAGCGGAAAATTGTGGCCCTTTGCCACCAATTGCGTACCGATGATGATGTCCGCCTCGCCGCGGGCAATGAGTTCGAGTTCGAGCCGCAGGCGGGTAACACCACCCAGCATATCGGAGGAAAGCAAAATTATGCGGGCATCAGGAAACAGCCGGTCAACCTCTTCGGCCAGCCGTTCAATACCGGGACCACAGGCCACCAGATGATCGAAAGTACCGCAGGACGGGCAGCATTCCGGCACCCTTTCGCTGTGGCCGCAATGGTGACATTGCAAGGTGCCGCGAAACCGGTGTTCGACCAGCCAGGCGGAGCAGTTTTTGCACTGGAACCGGTGGCCGCAGATCCGGCAAAGGGTGAGCGGCGCATATCCGCGGCGGTTGAGAAACAACAGGCTTTGTTCGCCGCGTTTAAGGGTTTCAGCCATGGCGCTGGTCAAAACCGGCGAAAGGAACGAACCGCGCGGTGGCGGATTTTTGCGCATATCAACAACAGCAAGGTCTGGCAGAATTGCATCGCCATAACGCTTCGACAGGACAATGTGCTGATAGCGGCCGCGCCGGGCATTAACGAGACTTTCAATCGACGGGGTGGCGGAAGCCAGTACGACCGGGATATTGTTGATCGAGGCGCGGACCACTGCCATGTCACGGGCATTGTAAAAAACCCGGTCTTCCTGCTTGTAGGCGCTGTCGTGCTCCTCATCGACGATGATCAGACCAAGCTCGTGAAACGGCAGAAAAAGCGCCGAGCGTGCGCCGGCGATCACCCTGATTTCGCCATTGGCGATCTGCCGCCAGGTCTTTTCGCGTTTTTTCGGGCTCATGCCCGAATGCCATTCAGCCGGTGGCGCGCCAAAGCGTTGCTCAAATCGTTCGAGAAATGTGGTGGTCAGGGCAATTTCAGGCAACATTATCAGCACCTGTTTGCCGGCGCGAAGGGCTTCGGCCACCGCTTCAAAATATACCTCGGTTTTGCCCGAACCGGTAATGCCATCGAGCAGGGCGGCGCCATATTCCCTGGCTGTCATCAGCGCGACGAGCTTGTTTGCCGCCGCTACCTGCTCATCGGCAAGTGCGGCACCCTTGTTGTCAGGATCGGGTATTGCAACAACAGGTCGGGCTGGAACGAAGACAGGTTCGAAAACATCGAGTTTGATCAACCCATTGATCACCGATGCACTGACACCGGCGGCATGGGCAAGGCCGGAGCGGGTCCATGCCATCGGAGCGGAATTTTCGTCGTCTTGCATGCTTTCGCGGGCAAGTTCGATAACCCGCTGGCGTGCAGCCGTCATGCGCTCTGGAGGCGGGCCTTTATAACGCCATGCCTCCATCGGTTTTTCCGGCTCAAAGGCGGCCGGTACACGCAAAATCATCCGCAATACCTGCCCCGGTGGCGTAAGGGTGTAGCGGGCTATCCATTCGATAAACCGCCGCAGTTCGTGGCGAACTGGCGGGCAGTCGAATTTAAGCGCCACATCGCGCAACTTGGCAGCATCAACCTTGTCGCTTTCACCATCCCAGACAACCGCGGCCACCAGTCGCGGGCCAAGCGGCACCTGTACGATATCACCGGGTGCAAGCTGCATTGCATCCGGCACCCGATAGGAATAGGCGCGATCTGCCGGAATTGGCAGCAAAACGGGGACGATGTCAGCCTGATTGGTCAATATGATATGATTCCTTTTCCCTGATGACCTTGCCGTTCATTTAAGATAAAGAAAAGCCTGATTAACTGCTAACGAAATGCCACATCCGAAAATTCAGGAAACCGGAAATGAAATTTTTTATTGATACCGCCGATGTTGACGAGATCCGTGAATGGAATTCCACCGGGTTGATTGACGGCGTTACCACAAATCCGTCGCTGATATTAAAATCAGGCCGGGATATTACCGAGGCGCTAAGCGAAATTTGCGACATTGTCGATGGTCCGGTATCTGGTGAGGTTACTGCAATGGATACGGACGGGATGATTTCGCAAGGTCGGACACTTGCCAAAATCGCCGACAATATCTGTATTAAACTGCCTTTGACAATCGACGGTCTGAAAGCCTGCAAGGCACTCACTGATGAGGGTTTCAAAACCAATGTGACGCTTTGTTTTTCGGCCAACCAGGCGTTGCTGGCGGCCAAGGCCGGTGCCACCTATATCTCGCCGTTCATTGGTCGACTGGATGATATCAATATTGATGGCATGGAACTGATTGAAGATATTCGAACGATTTATGACAATTACGGTTTTGAAACCCAGTTGCTTGCGGCCTCATTGCGCAGCGCCAACCATGTCAAGGATTGCGCCCTTGCCGGTGCCGATGTGGCGACCATTCCACCATCCACCCTTGCAGGGTTGGCCAATCATCCACTGACCGACAAGGGCCTGGCGGCGTTTTTGGCCGACTGGGAAAAGACTGGCCAGTCCATCGGTTAGAATTAATTCAGGCCGCGGGAAGTGGCCATCAGATTCAGACGGTCTGATGGCTATATCCCAAAATAGAATCCCGCACCGCCTCAGTCGGCGGCGGGTGATATCTACTTTTCCATTTTGAAAATCCGGACTTGTTGCAATTTGGTTTTGCAGCAAGTTGGCTGCCATGGGCATACCTTTTATCCCCGCCATTACCCGGTTGCCTATAATGAGAGGTGTTGGCTCGTATCCCAATGATATTATTGCGGCGGACAATTCAGGGATGTTCTTAACAGGCGGTTAACTGTTTACCTCATAGGTTGCATAGAATAATATTATGCAACTAGACGCTGGAGCAATGAATGGCTGTTGTATCAATGAGGTTAAACAATGGCGGTGTTCAGTCCGGTTTGAGTTCGACACTTTCCGCGGCCTGTTCGCAGGAATGGGAACTGACCCGGATTATTGACGCTGATATGAGCAATATTGAACCGCTTTGTGAGCAGCTGCAGTTCTATTGCAACGCGCGATCTGGCGAGATCGCTGGCCCCCGATCAACCGGCGCAAAAATACACCTGGTTTTAAAAAAATTGCTGACCAGTATTGTTATGCATGCCTGTCAAGATGCCGGGACCGGAAGAATTGAAGTCAGAACGCGGTTGGTGGAACCTTATCTCGAAATTCTGATTATCGACCAGGGTGCGGCATCGCCTCACCGCCTATTGATGAGCCCAGACAAGGCGTTTGAACCGGATGTCAATTCCAGTCGGTCTGATGGTGGTGCCGGATTGGATATTGTTCGGGCGATAATTCCCAATATCGAATATCAACGCATTGCAGGAAAAAACAGACTTCTACTTCGAAAAGAGTTGCGTTGCCGTGGCGGGCGCGAGGTAAGCACAATTTTGCCCGCTCAAAACCAAACCAATTAGTAAAAACTCCGAACCAACAGGTAAAATCTATAGATCAATTAAGCTATATTAATGAAGTATCAAGCACCCCGGAAAAATGAGATTGCAACGGCCGAACAGAGCCTGTCAGACCTCAGGCCAGATGCTTTTTTGAGAGGCATGGTGTTTGATGATTACGGGTCGGGCAGTTTCGAATTGTTGCTAGAAAAGCAGCGTGGGTTTCGTCTCGAGACCGAGTTTATTCCCAGCCGCGCCGGGTTATCGGTTTTTCATTGCCGTTCCCTGCAAAATGTAAAAACACCATGTGGAGGCGAAAGCGGGAGAACAATAGCGCAACTGAATTATCAGTATTCGATCATTCCTGCCAATGATTTCGAGGTCAATTTTGTGGAACTGAAGGTTTCGGGTTCGCCGTCCGCACTGTCCGGATTGCATATTATACTGGATTGGCATGGGTCAGGATTGGCTGAAATGCGGGAGCCCGGTCCAGGATCAGAAACCCGCGTGGTAACCCGAATTTCGCCGGGTCAAGAGGTGGTTTTGCCCGGACCGGAAACGGGCGCATATCCTTACAAGTTTCGTATTCCATCGAGATCGGTAAAACTGGTGCTTGTTTTCCATGGCGGCGGCAATATTGATTTGCATTTTGGTGCGATATTTGCCGGGGCAAAACAAAATTGCAGCCGACTGCCGTTTGCCACACCGGGCTACGGGTTAGAGGGAGGAGCCAAGCCGGGTTCAGGCAAACCCCGGAATAAAAATGCAGAAACGATTGTAACCGAAGTACCAAATATCGATCTCTATGAACAGGTTTCATCCAAGTTCTCCAGGGTAAAAACCGTGATCAGGTGTCAGGAATTATCGCTCACTTGCGGCGAAACAATTGTACTGGCAACCGCTGAACTGTTTGGTGATGTTGTAAAAAACGAGGTATTCTATTCATCCGCGAACTTGCCTGACTGGTTGGTTCTTGACAAATCCAGCGGTGAAATTATGGGAACTGTTCCAGATACACAAACCGACGGCTGCGAACGGAAATTTGAAATTTTTGCCGTTGACGATGAAGGGCATTTAGCAAAAGCCAAAGTATATTTGCGTTGGGTCAAGCCAGCTTCATGCTCCCAAAACATTGACCACAAGTTGGCAGAAGGTTCTGCTGTTGAACTGCAGACAATCCATACATTTATCGATTTTGGCCTCGATGTCAGCAAGGTGGATTTTTCCGCAACCGGATTGCCCCGGGGATTATTCATTGATCAGGTTTCGGGGATAATTTCAGGCGCAATCCGTCCCGGATCCGCATCACCCGTTCCCTACAAGGTGGGCATAACTGCGACCGATAAAGGCGACAAGAACAGCGGCATCTCAATGGAGTTATTGTTGTTGGTGACCAGCAACCCGCAAGCACCTTTGAGCGGAACAGAGACGCTGGAGATTGCCGACAAACTGCGGCAATTGAATCCTGATTTAGAACAGCCCGCCGTTTAATGCGGTATCAGCGGGCAATTCCGCATATTTGGGTGCGCACACTATGGCGGCCCAAAGTTCGTTGCTGCCAGCGTTCCAAATCGGAAATATTCCGCGATACATGCAGACATTCAATTGATTTTTGAATGGAGAGGATGTCTCTGCCAGAAGGATTTGCCTGGTAATAATGCTGCCAAAGATATCCCTGAGCATCATTGATGGTGCATACTCGCATGCAGTCTCCAGAAATTCGGAGTAACTTTGGCCGCTTGATGTTTCCTTGTCGAAACGCCCGGGAATTTTTTCCCCACGCAGGATTATTCGGCAATCGGGCGCGCCCTGCCGGACCATCGGTGCAAGAAACATCAGGTAATCGGCCAGTCGGCAGTCATTGCTGTCAAGTAATTCAGAAATGGACGGTGCCCAGTTCTGTCTTGTGGAGGCGCTGGCATAGATATCATGGGCAATCGCAACCGGGTGATTGTCCTTGATATAGGTACGTTCGATGCTCGAAATTGTCGGCGAACCGGAATAGGTTGGATGCTTTAGAATGGAAGCCATGGATATACCCGTAAAAAGTTTGTGGAATATATTATAGCTTCTATAGGTTGAGTATTATTTAACCAGTGCCGATTATTGGTTCCACGTATTCGCAAGTACTGACAATGGAGGAGATAACCAGATAACCGGCTTGCTTGCAGAATTATCTTCGGCTCCGAATGCTGGTTTCAGAAAGCTGCTGGATATATTCGTTTCGGGCTTCATGTGCCAAAAGTTTTTTCCAGCACCCGAATCCAGTTGCCATGGCAGAGCTTGGTCATGGTTTGGCGGTCATAACCATGTTTGCGCATGGCATCTCGCAGGGAGGTAAGGCCAACAACGTCCTTGATTTCCTCCGGTATCATTGCGCCATCGAAGTCTGAACCAAAGCCAACACCATCAATACCCACATGCTCGATCAAATGGTCGATGTGGCGCAACAGGGCATCAATCGGCGTGTCCGAGCGCATCAAGCCATCGGGCCGGATGAAGGCCGTGGCAAAATTTACCCCGACCATGCCTTCGCTTTCACGAATTGCGGCCAGTTGTTTGTCGGTCAGATTGCGCGAATGCGGGCAGATTGCGTGGGCATTGGAGTGGGTTGCGATCAGCGGTGCGTCACTGGTAGCGGCGACATCCCAAAATCCGAGTTCATTCAGGTGAGAAAGGTCAATCACCATATTGAAAAAATTACAGGCACGAACAAGCTCTTTTCCGAGATCGGTCAACCCGTCCCCGGTATCCGGTGAGCCGGGATAGCGAAACGGCACTCCATGGCCAAATCTTGTAGGCCTGCTCCAGACCGGCCCGATCGAGCGAAGACCGGCCTGATATAAAACCTCGAGCGAATGGAAATTTTCGTCAATGGCTTCTGCACCTTCAATATGCATAATCATCGCCAGGGTATTCGACTTGATGCAATCACGAACATCACTGGCCGTGCGGCAAATTTTAGCGACACCTTCAGATTGGCGTTCAATTCGCACCAGAAGTGCTGCCATTGAAAAGACATCGGGCAGGGCCTTGTGGATGGGAATTTCCGGCGGCATGGCCAGGTCATATGAAGGCTGGTTCATTTCCTCATAGCGAATGGCATTGTCGTCCGGTGAAGGCACATAAATGGCGAAAAAACCACCGCCAAACCCGCCCTTTTGGATGCGTGGAAGATCCAGATGGCCGCGGCCATCGCCATTTAGAAAGCTGATCTGGGGGTGATCATCTTGCAAACGATGAAGGCGTAACAGCACATCATTATGGCCATCAAATATTGCAGGAAACTGGCTGTCATCCATGTCGAACTGTCCTTGGGACGGGTGTTGAGTTTGCGACGATAAGGTCTATCAAAGGGGTTGTGCAAGAGCAGGGGTCAAGAAAATCCGCTAAGATATTCAGATTGTACACCTGGTGGAATCACATTAACTGCGAGATTACAAATAGACTGTTCCACGTTTATACGGAAACCGTCAGGCCGCAAGGGCGGCCCGGCGCTTGTGCGCCGCCCCCGCGGAGGCCGTGCGCAGCACGAATGGCCGTGAGCGAATTAAGTCGAGAGTGGTTCCATCAAATGATGAAGCGTTCTAGGTGCAATGGAATTGCCTTTGCGCGTAAGTTGTTTGTGCTAGATCGGAATCATACAGAGAGTGGATTTGAATGCTCGGAAACGAAATAACCATACGCAAGGCTACGAGGGCAGACCTTCCGGAGATAATTGTTCTGCTGGGTAATGACAGTCTGGGGCAATCGCGCGAGATTGTGGAACTTCCACTCGATCAAAAATATGTTGGAGCATTCAATGCGATTGAATCTGATTCCAATCAATTGCTGGTGGTTATGGATTTTGGTGGCGAGGTTGCAGGCTGCCTGCAATTAAGTTTTATTCCGGGCCTTTCACGCACCGGCATGTGGCGGGCGCAAATTGAAAGTGTCAGAATTGCCGAGAGAATGCGCGGCAAGGGGGCGGGAAGTCTTTTGATCAACTGGGCGATTGAACAGGCAAAAGCCCGTGAATGCGGATTGGTACAATTAACCAGCGATAAACAGCGTCCCGAGGCATTGCGGTTTTATGAAAACCTTGGATTTGAAGCCAGTCATGAGGGTTTTAAACTGAAACTCGTGTAAATTCAGGTATATTGCTCCGGCAATTTTGGTAGGTCTGGAGGGAGAAACCTCGAACACACACAGCGGCGAAACAGCCGTCGGCGGGTCAGGCCGCGCCATCGCAGGCTTGAGCGAAGAGAATGCCGTGAGATCAGAAATGGTGATCCCGACAAGACTCGAACTTGTTACCTTCTGATTAGGAATCAGACGCTCTATCCTGATGAGCTACGGGACCGGTTTTCGCAAAATTGCGATCAGGAACCCGTAAGTACAAGACAATCTGGAGCCATTCAACTGGCTTGCGAAAAATAATCGGAGCAAACGCATCAATGACCAGTTGCAACCGAATTCGGTCTTGAAATGGAGTCAGGTCAAAAGAGCCGCTTCAGATTACCAAACTAAAAAGGCCGGAGACTGTGCTCCGGCCTTTTCCAGTTTGATTGCCCGTTAGCTGGGAGAATTGCAGCTAAAGTGCGCTGGTAATAACAAAACCGTGGGCATGCGCACTGTAATTCTATGTATATTAGCTTATCAGCCTCCACGCCGTGAGCGGTGTCCGCGGGAATTGTTGTGTCGGCCACCACGTTCACCTGCAGTGCTGCGGTCTCCCCGTTCTCCGGCGCTTTCGCCGCCGCGCTCTCCAGAATCATCGCCGCTTTCATTGGCGTCATGGCTGTCATCATCACCGCGTTCGCCGCTTTCGCCGGCACTTCCACTTTCACCGCCGCTTTCACCGCCATTGCCATCGCTATCACCACTTTCGCCGCCACCTTCGCCACCACCGCGGGCAAATGCGGAATTTGGTTCGATGCTCATATCGGCCAGATTGATTGTGGCAGGTACTGTAACCAGCGCGGATGCCAAAACACCTGCTCCGAGAATGGAGGCAATCTTGCGTTTGAATTCAACTTCACTAGACATTTTCTGATCCTTTTCAATTGTACGGTTCACGTCCACCGTTGAACCTGATCAACAACTAGCCTGTGGATTTAGTAAGAATATCCGGCGGAGACCGATGCGGAGATTTATCGGGCTTTTGAATATTTGTGACCCGACCTAGGTCTGATTTTTTCAGCGACCTATGCTGCCTTTTTTTGCGCCATTGGGTGATGGCAGGCACATCAGTTTCAATTCAATGTGACCGTGAGATGAACCGCCGGATCTAGCAATATTGCCTGTTCCGGCACTGTGGAAGGAAATGTGGATGTCAATTGAAACTGTGGAAAAACAACTTGGTTCAATGCAGATAAAGGTGCCAGATGCTGCGCGTTTGCTGGTGTGTCTGGTTTTTTTGTTCGCAATAATGATGTTCGTAAACTACTTTCTCGGGGTGGAATCCGGAGGTGGAACCTTTCTTGTGGTTGCGGCCATGGTTGGCGGCTATATGGCCCTCAATATCGGTGCAAATGATGTTGCCAACAATGTTGGCCCAACGGTTGGGTCAGGCGCACTTACGATGGTTTCCGCTGTGGCACTTGCTGCGGCATTTGAGATTGCGGGGGCTATAATTGCCGGTGGCGAAGTGGTCAGCACCATAAAAAAGGGCATTATAGATCCGGCGATGATTGGCGACCCGTCAACATTTGTCTGGTTAATGCTGGCAGCTCTTTTTGCCGGCGCGCTTTGGCTCAATATCGCAACCTATTTTGGTGCTCCGGTCTCTACCACCCATTCGATTGTCGGTGGTGTTTTGGGTGCAGGCATCGCGGCCGGCGGGTGGCAGATTGCCAACTGGGACCAGATGGCAACAATTGCCGCAAGCTGGCTGATTTCGCCGCTGCTGGGCGGTCTGATTGCAGCGATATTTTTGTACCTGATAACCCGGTTGATCGTTGATCAAAGAGACCTGGTCGGGGCGGCCAGAAGATATGTTCCCTATTTGCTGGCGGTTATGGGGTGGGTATTTTTAACCTATCTGACCCTCAAGGGGCTAAAGAAACTTTGGCCGGTGGAGTTTGTCACTGCCGGGTTGCTGGGTCTTGCCGGCGCAGTTATAATTTTCGCGGTAATTAACCCGATGGTTGCGCGTGCATCTGGCTCGCTGAGCAATGATCGTGCCGGAATAAACTCCCTGTTTACAATTCCACTGGTTTTTGCAGCGGCGTTGTTGAGCTTTGCCCATGGCGCCAATGATGTGGCCAATGCGGTGGGCCCTCTGGCCGCCATATACGATAGTTTTACCAATGGTGGAATATCTGCAAAAGCGGCCATTCCATTCTGGATAATGGCTGTCGGTGCGCTTGGCATAGCGGTTGGTTTGGCGCTCTATGGTCCCAAGCTTATCCGCACGGTCGGGTCTGAAATAACTCACCTCGACAAAATGCGTGCATTTTGCGTGGCGCTTGCAGCCGCAATTACTGTGATTATTGCATCGCAACTGGGATTGCCGGTCTCTTCAACTCATATCGCCGTAGGCGGGGTATTTGGTGTTGGTTTCCTGCGTGAATATCTGCATGCGAACCGGTCTCGTCTGAGTCATGAGATCAAAGAGCGAATCAAAGGTGATGATGCGGAGGCGGTTGCCAGTTTTCTTGGAACTTTCGGCTCGTCAGCCTTTGCCGAGCAGGAAGCGATGATCAGGAAACTGCGAAAAAACAGCTGCAGCAAACTCTATCTGGCGAAAAAAGATCGCAAGACTCTCCGGTCAGCTTATCACAAGGAGATGGTCAAGCGTTCCATGCTTTTCAAGATTGCCGCAGCCTGGGTTATTACCGTTCCAGCCTCGGCGTTTCTTGCAGCGATGCTGTTTTACATGATCAGAGGATTCATGTTGCCGTAACCAACCGATTTTTCAAAATACCTAAACTCAGAAAGGCAAGGCTATGAACTTCGTCGATTATTCCACCATCATTCGAGATTTGCTGATAGATTTTACCAGCCTATATTTCATCGCATATGTGATACTTTATCGAAAATTTCGCAATACCGAAATGTTTGTATCATGCTCGTTGTTCAATATTTTTATTCTGTTGATCGTGATGTCGATCATTCGAACAGATTTTAACATTGCTGTCGGGTTTGGGCTGTTTGCACTGCTGTCGTTAATCCAGGTTCGTAGCGCCCAATTTACCAAAACCGAAACCGCCTATTTGTTTGGTTCGGTGGCGCTTGCGGTGATCAATGGAGCTGGAATTGCCGATCTGAGTTTTATTTTGATTTGCAATCTTGTGGTCATTCTCGCTGCCTGGTTCATTGGCACCTGGTCTATCGAACACTCCGCTAATCTGATTACTGTCGATAACGTTCGCAAGATGTCAGTCACCCTTGATCACATCGACGAAAATGCGATCAGCAGCCGATCAATCATGGCGGCAGAACTCGCTAAAAGTCTCGGTAGCAATGTGCAGTCGTTTGAGATCAAAAAGGTCGACTACGTGCGTGATATTGTCGATTTGTCGGTGATTTATGAATTGCCCGGAAATGAAAAACCTCAACATGCCGATAATGTGGGAATGGAGCAGGAAGCTGAAGTTTTAAGCAGTGGCAACAGAGCTGCAGCGGAAGGTTGATATGATGCGCGGAACTCTTAATCAAAAAGTTCAGTCTGCCAAATCGTCTATCGACCTGCCAGCCCCAACTTTCCACAGCACTTCAGATCCAGTGGGACCCAAGGCTGGAGACATTGATGAGGCGGATGCCGCCATTGGACCGTATTTCGATAAATTTGCCCCCATATCGCTCGACCAGACCAATAAAATGGCGCAGATGCTTAGCCGAATTGACAATAAATATGTCGTCAATCTGCAGCAATTTGCAGCTTTTTTAGAGGCGATTAAAGATCAATATGCGGTGCTGGAAATTAAAGGCCGCAGACAGTTTTCCTATGATTCCTGTTATTACGATGATGGATTTGGATGTTATTTCGAGCACCACCAGGGCAGGCGCCAAAGGTTCAAGGTGAGAACCCGCGAATATGTGGATGGTGGCGGTATGAAGTTTTTTGAGGTCAAGCTCAAAGGTCGGCGCGGGATGACCGAAAAACACCGGATAAAATCAGACTTTTTAGTGACCCCGATCATTGATGGTGAATATTTGTCGATGCTGGAGAAAATTTACACCAGGCAGTACCGAAAACAAATGCCGTTTGAACTTCGGCCGGCGCTTAAGGTGGGTTACAAACGCTGCACTCTTGTGGCCCTGGGAGGTGGCGAACGGGTTACCGTCGACTATCAACTTAGTTTTGCGGATCCGCAAAATCTCGAAAACCAAGCGCGCGTGGGCAATGGATTTATCATCATCGAAACGAAGTCGAGTGATGGCAAGGGCATCGCAGACAGTGCGTTGAAAAACCTGAAAATCAAGAAGGCCTCCAAATGTTCGAAATATTGTATCGGGGTGAGCCTTGTCGGCTGCGTTAAGAAAAACAACAATTTTCTTGCGACCGTCAAGCAGGTCCAGCGTTGCCTGATTACACCGTCAATGAGGCTCCAGAATTATGCATAGCGCGGCTACAGAAATATAGGGAGAATGACATGAGGAAGATAGATCTGCTTGTTTTGCTGGTTGGAATAATCGGTGCAATCAGCTGGGTAATCATTTCCAGCAAGGATGGTTACAAAACAAGCAATGCAACCATTGTTGCGCGTAGTATTTCGGTGACATCGACTATAGACGGGCAAGTTGAAAACAGCCCGCCTGCTGTCGGTGCACGAGTGAGCTCAAACGAACTTCTGGTCCGAATACACAATGGCCGGTTTGATCGAAGCCGGTTTGTGGAGTTTGAAAGCCAGGTGGGTTTTCTCGATGCTGAGATTAAAAATGTAACGGCCCAGATTGAAACATCGGAATCGCAGTTACGGGCATTTAAGGAAAGGGCGCGAACCTATTCGGCATGGCTGTTGGATGATGCAAAACTCAAACAGGTCGAATTTGGTGCCAGGCTGGAAGTTGCCAAAAATCGCAATGAACTTAAAAGCCAAAATGTAAAACGGTCTGCTCAGCTTTATCAGAAGAATCTCAACAGCGAAGCCAATATGCAACTTGCCCGCATTGAATCCTCAATTGCTGAAAAACAGGTAAAACTTTCTCAAGCCCAATATCAGCGTAGCCTATTGATGCTCGGTGCCTTGCAACAGGACGGCGTATTTTTCGAAAATGGTGACACCAGCTACTGGGCCAAAATGGTCGATACGCTGAAAGTTCGAATCCAGGACAACCGGACGAAGCTTGCCAGTCTTCAAGCTCAGTTGAAGCGGGCGAGGGTTCAGGCGAATGTTGAACGGGAACGTATAAATTCCAGTTATGCAGAAGAACATCGGGCACCTTTCAGCGGCATGGTCAATGCATCTTATGTGACCAGGGGAACCCGGGTAACCAGCGGGACAAACCTGTTCCAGATACTTGATTGTACTCAGCCGGTGATCATCATTCCCATCCCCGATAACCGCATCAGTGAATTTTCGGTAGGATTGAAGGTAACGGTGTATCCGACCGATTCAGATCAGGCGTTGCCGGGGAAAATCAGCTATGTGACCAGTGGTGCGCTTATTGGCAACGATGCCTCAATCCAGATTCAGCAGGATTTGATTATGAGAGGCAACAGGGCGATTGTTGCTCTTGATGATTCAAAGACCGCCAAATTGGATACCAACCAGGAACAATCTTGCGAAACAGCGCGAAAAGCAGTTGTTGTCATTCATACGCAATCAACATTTGATACAGTAACTGCGTGGGTTTCCACAAATTTGCCGGAAGTTGCCTCATGGATATCGGCGACCAGCACTTTGGCTGCTGAAACCATGGATGAGGTGTTGCGAGGGAAAAGTTGATACAGCTGCAAACATATTGCACCGACAAAACCACAATAGACCTTTGCGGCAAAAACTACTGACCATGGTCTGATTGTAAACAATCAGCCCGCAGGATATTGTCTGCTGATGACAGTTGTGCCCGATACCTTAAAGGAAGCCGGTTATTTGAAAGGCTGGAGCTGGTCTGGTCTCACCCTAAGCCGACAGTTTGCTATCGCCGGTGGTCTGGTGATGCTTTTGGGCATGGTTGTTGCCGGCGGGTGGGTTTCGAGCCAAATAGAAGATGGTGTGACCAGAAATACCGGCGTTGCCACTGCACTTTATGTGGACAGTTTTATTTCACCGCTTACCCAGGAACTGGCAACTGCGGAAACCCTTTCAATTGGCCCGATCCGGGCGCTTGATGAGGCATTTCGTGAAAGCCCGTTGGGCAAACGCATTCTGTCGGTAAAAATCTGGAAAAAGGGCGGCCTGATCGCCTATAGCTCAAACTACGATCTGATAGGCAAGAAGTTCAAACCAACAGAAGAATTAAAAGCAGCCTGGCAGGGTACGGTTGCCGTCAGCTATGACGATCTCGGAGACGACGAAGATGAGGGTGAGCGGGCTCACGGTATCCCGCTATTGGAAATTTACAGTCCTATTCGCGCACCGTGGACCGGTGAAATTATTGCCGT
>JALTNS010000312.1 GCA_027000565.1 Rhizobiaceae bacterium
TGCCATAATTGTCATGAAGACAATTATGGCAAGCGCATTCGTGCTGACCATTTGAGCCAGGGACAAATCAACGGTTTCCCTGTTTATCGCCTGAAATGGAATGGTCTTGGTTCGGTCCACCGTCGCTTCAAGGGCTGCATGAAAAACATTCGTGCAAAACCCTACAAGGTTGGCGGCGACGAGTTTGTGGCGCTTGAGCTTTATGTCGCTTCACGCGGCCAGGGCCTGTCGGTGGAAACTCCAGCGGTTCGTAACTGATCAATCCGGCTGGCAGGATTATCCGCCCGGTAAATTTACCGGCCTGACAAAACAGACAAAGGGCGTTATGCGCCCTTTTTCTTTGAGATAATATAATTCCGCACAGGAGGTATGGTGTGATGTTTTCAAGACGCGATTTTCTGCAATGGGCCGCTGTCACTGCTTCAATCACCGGTTTTTCCGGTGGATTGACCAGAGCCGCCGCGCAGCAAAAGCTGACCCAGGATGATTTGCTTAAATTCGATTCCAAGGGGCAAGTCACCTTGCTTCATATCACCGATGTACACGGCCAGCTCAAACCGCTGTATTTTCGGCCGCCCTCGGAAAACTATGGCGTTGGAGCTTTTGAAGGCATTCCGCCCCACCTGGTTGGCGAAGAGTTCCTGAAGCATTTTGGCATCAACAAGGGTACCCCCCTCGCCTATGCCCATACCATGGTCGATTATGTCAATATGGCCCGCACCTATGGACGTCTTGGCGGGTTGGACCGCACAGCTACATTGGTCAAATCCATTCGCGCTGACCGTGGAGAAAACAAGGTCTTGATGCTCGATGGCGGTGATACCTGGCAGGGATCTTACACATCATTGAAAACCAACGGGCAGGACATGGTTGATTGTTTTGCCCTGCTGAAACCTGATGCCATGGTTGGCCACTGGGAATTCACCTTCGGTGCTGACCGGGTGAAGGAAATCATCGAGCAGATGGATTATCCTTTCCTCGCCAGCAATATTGTTGACAATGACTTCGAAGAACCGGTCTTTGAAAGCACCAAGATGTTTGAAAAAGGCGGGGTCAAGGTAGCGGTCATCGGTCAGGCCATGCCCTATACGCCGATTGCCAATCCGCGCTGGATGTTCCCTGAGTGGTCTTTTGGAATCCGTCAGGAGACATTGCAGGAAAATGTCAACAAAGCCCGCGATGAGGGCGCTGAAGTTGTTGTTCTGCTGTCCCACAACGGCTTCGATGTGGACCAGAAACTGGCAACCGTGGTAAGCGGTATTGATGTTATTCTGGCGGCTCACACCCACGACGCCATTCCGCGTGCGATCACCATCGGCAAAACAATATTGTTGTCCTCCGGTTCACACGGTAAATATCTTGGCCGAATCGATCTTGATGTCAAAGGCGGCAAGGTGGTTGATTTTTCATCGACACTTATTCCTGTTTTCTCCGATGTGATTGACCGCGACCCGGAAATGGCCGCTAAAATTGATGAGGTTCGCGCGCCCTATGAAGCTGAAACCCAAAGAAAAATCGGAGTCAGTGAAGGTCTGTTATATCGCCGCGGAAACTTTAACGGCACCTGGGATGATCTGATATGCCAGGGCCTGATCGAGGAGCGCGACGCCGAAATTTCACTATCGCCGGGCTTCCGCTGGGGCACAACATTGTTGCCCGGGCAGGATATTACCATCGAAGATCTCTACACCCAGACATCGATGAACTATCCGGCGGTCTACCGCATCGAAATGCCGGGGTCTCAAATCAAGAATATCCTTGAAGATGTTTGCGACAACCTGTTCAACAAGGATCCGTTCTATCAACAGGGCGGCGACATGGTGCGTGTTGGTGGTATGAGCTATACTATTAAGCCCAAAAACGAGATCGGTTACCGCATATCCGATATGGTCTCGGTCAAATCCGGCAAGCCGATTGAAGCGTCACAAAACTATGTGGTTGCCGGTTGGGCTTCGGTCAATGAAGGCACCAAGGGTCCGGCAATCTACGATCTGATGGAGAAATATATCACCCGGCTGGGCACAATTCCACCACTGGAAAATGATCGCATCAAGGTTGTTGGCATGTAATTTGTCCTGATCAAGCCTGAGACTTTTTTTGAGCCTTTCATTGTAAAATGGAAGGCTCTTTTTTTACAGAACAGTCCTGGACTGCGCCATGGTAACACGGAAACAGGAAACAGTCAGGCTACGCAAACAGCCCGATGCGAGTGCATCGCTCCTCCCGGGCTTATATGGGGGGAAGGCTGGTGCACAACACCAAATGATCGTGCGACGGAAAATTGAACGATTTCGCCAAAGACGGACACGTTATCGAGCATTACAGGAAATTCACTTCACAGTACGGCCAAAATATCTGATATACCGGAATAACAACCGGAGAATTTGTTATGATTCAAGGTATAATGACCGCGTGGTTTATCCTAACCGGCCTGTCGCTCGCATTCATCATTGTAGATATCCCCAAAACGCCGGAATCAACCGTTCTGAAATGGGCATTTGTCATTCTGGTGGTATTCACCGGCCCGTTGGGTGCGTTCTTTTATGTGCTGGGTTGCCGTGAGCCACTCAAAGGTACCCACGAACAATATGTATCCAGCACCTGGCGCCAGGTTCTTGGTTCGACCATGCATTGCGCCGCCGGTGACGGGGTCGGCATTATTGCAGGCGCGGTCATTGGTGCCCTGTTAAGCCTTTCCCACTGGGGGGATTTCACCCTCGAATATGCCCTTGGATTCGGTTTTGGCTGGGCGTTTTTTCAGGCCTTTGCCATGCGCGATATGGTTGGCGGTTCCTATACCCTGTCGCTGAAAGAAACATTCATTCCAGAATTGGTGTCGATGAACCTTCTCATGGCAGGCATGATCCCGACCATGAAATATTTGATGCCGCGAATCGATGGCGCAGGAGATCCCTTGCAACTGGCCTTCTGGTTCACCATGTCGATGGCTATGGTGGTCGGATTTATCTTTGCCTACCCGATCAACTGGTGGCTGGTGGTCAACAACCTGAAACACGGTATGCTAACCGTCATCGACACGGTTGATGTGGGTGACAAACATGCCGCCCACGGTTCTGCGGCCTCGCAAGACGGCAGTTCCGGCCATGAAGGTGGCTCCAAAACCGGTGGCGATGATGCGGTGGCGGCCCATGATGATCATGGCGCCGGCCAACGCCCGGGCAAAACAACCATAGCCGCGGTTGTAGTTCTCACCTTTGCCATTTTGATTGTTGCGCTTTGGTTTGCCGGCGGGTTTTTTAACTGACAATGCCGGTTTTCAAGTCAGTAATACATGCCGATTGCGCATTGGACTATATCACGTTTATACGGACATGCAGTTAACTGTTAAAATGACAGGAAGTTCGCCGGTGGTGCATCGGGATCAAACGGCGTTTGGCGACTGGTTCCCAGACTGTGCCAGGCAATAAATCCACAAAAAACAATGAAACTGATACTCATTATCATTGGAAAGATCGGCGGCGTTGCAGCGACCAGTGCATAAACAAGAATTGCAGCAACGATCACTGACAATGCTAAAACCATCGCCCACAAGTACCAGTATAGATTGCTGCCGGTGACAAAAACAGCCACCGGATTCGCGATTGATATACGCTGCAACAATCCGCGCACCAGTTGCCCATAGGTTTCAGACCTGTTCTCAAATTGCCCAAGGCCCTGAAAATGATGAGAACGAACAACCAGCTTCTCCCCCGTTCGCGTCAGCAAACTCAATTGCCCCTGTCGTCCGTTGGTCGCAGCATATGCAATCAGGTTCACCCGTTTTATATCGCCATAGGGAACCGTCATCACCACACCATCTTGTTCGAGATCAAGCCCGCTTTCCCCAAGAGAATAGGTGGTATGTTTAGCGCGCACACTGTTTCGCACACTGTGTGTCATTGTCACAATATGC
>JALTNS010000313.1 GCA_027000565.1 Rhizobiaceae bacterium
TTGATGGTGGAAACGATGCCTCTATGTTGTTCGTCGATGATGGGGATACCCAAGTTGTTGCTGTCATTCCATACGATGTATAGCGTATCTCTCATGCGGTATGATATCCCATTGTATTTCAGGTCACCTCCGCCCGGGAAAGCCAGTCGCCCCCGCCCACCGAAGCCATGCAAACGCTCCGGTTGCGCCTTGTTACCCTTCAGAGATTGATCCAGTCCAATAGTGCATCTACGCTAAAAAGCCGAGCGGCCTTGTCATCGGGAGCCATCTTGGTTCGACCTTTTTCAAGGAGTTCCTTGGCAGTGGACACCACCTCCTCTGAATTCCAGGTATGAACCGCCCGCCCTCCATCAACCTCTTTCAATACGTTTGCGACTTCACTCTCCGCATCACAAATTGCAAGAACGGGAACACCAGACATGATCAGGTTTGGCAGTTTTGAGGGAAACGCGCCCGCGGACGTCCCCGACGCCTGGGGGACGATTTGAAGCGCAGATCTTTGATACAACTCCACGAGCGCTTCGTCCGGGACAAGGGGGTGGAATTCGATTCTCCACTCTCGATCCGAGGCAAGATCCCGCATTTCCTCGAACGCAGGGCCGGCAGAAAAGAGATGAGCCGTAGCGCCTGTCTCACGCGCGATGCGGTCCAGAATCTTGCATAGTTCCGTTGGCCTCTGCTTTTCTCCAAGCGCGCCGGAATATACGATATGCGTCTCACCGTCAGGCATCACATCCTTCAGAAGTGTTCCCTTAGTCGAATTTCGATCGATTGTCGCGAATGGATAAAAAACCCCAATCGTCGAATCGCGAAGACCGTAATCCTCACGCAAGACCTCTTCCATAGACTTCGACAGCGCAACAATCCTGTCCGCTTTCGACAAGATCCGTTTTTCTACTCCCTTCATGATTCTCGCAACGAGCTTTCTGATGATTCCGCTCGACGATGTGGCCATGATGCCCTGAAGGTCATGGACGATAACGGTAAGCCGCCTGGCTCTCGGAAGGAAGGGAATAAAACCCACGGGGGGAACAACAGCGATGACATGTGATGAAAGGTCAATTAGCCCCTGCCCTTTCCTCCTCGCAAACAGAAGAAACCACGTCTCGAGAATGATGCGTCTGATGATCGCCGATCGCGGAAATCTGAGCCCCGCTCCGCCTCTGACGATAGTCACGCCTGGTTCATGATATTGGACAGGATTCGGCCGCCATTCGGGATAAACAGGGTAGGCGCAAATCACGGAAAGATCACACCCCCTTTCCCGCAACGCCTTTCCCAGGAAGGCATTGTAACGGCCGGTAGAGATATTCTCCGGCGCATAGAATGGGGAAACCAGAACAACCTTGCTCGATTGCCCTCCCGGCGAAACCTCTCTCCCCATCTTTTCGGGAGTGCTCATTTTCTAATATGATCGATATTATCCAAAAACCACTGATAGGTTTCCTCTACACCGCGACGTAACGGAATTTTCGGTTGCCAACCCAACCCCCGAATTTTCTGAACGTTTAGAATCTTTCGCGGGGTGCCATCCGGCATGGAAGTGTCAAACACGATCTCCCCTTTGTATCCGACCACCTCCGAAACCATCTCTGCCAGCTCCCGTATGGTAAGATCCTCACCTACGCCGACGTTGACGATCTCCTCACCATCGTAATGGAGCATGAGATGGATGCATGCGTCAGCCAGATCGTCTACGTGCAAAAACTCTCGCCGCGGTTTTCCTGTGCCCCACACCGTGACTCTTTGTGCCCCCGATTCCTTTGCTTCATGAAATTTTCTGATCAACGCCGGCAGGACATGGGAGTTTTTCAAATCGAAATTGTCGCCTGGCCCATAGAGATTGGTCGGCATAGCAGATATTGCATTGAATCCGTATTGGCGCCGATAGGCCTGACACATTTTGATACCGGCAATCTTCGCCACCGCATACCACTCGTTGGTGGGCTCCAACGGCCCGGTGAGCAAGGCATCCTCGGATATCGGTTGGGGTGCCATCTTCGGATATATGCACGACGAGCCCAAAAAAAGAAGTTTCTTTACGCCGGCAGCGTATGCGGCCTGGATCACATTACATTCGATCAGGAGGTTATCCCGAATAAAATCCGCTGGATAGGAATCGTTTGCCCTTATGCCACCCACTTTGGCCGCCGCCAGGAACACGTATTGGGGCTTGTTGGCCTCAAACCACTCCTCCACCTGCGCCTGACGTGCCAGGTCCACTTCCTGACGGGTAGCAGTCATGATGTTTTGGAAACCGGCCCGTTCGAGGGCTCTCACTATGGCGCCGCCGACCAATCCCCGATGCCCGGCGACATAAACAGTGTCCTTTTTATTCATGGTAATTGAAGGTCCGATATCCGGCGTTTTTTACCAACTGATCCCGCTCCGCGAGCATCAGATCCTCCCTGACCATTTCCTGAACGAGTTCCTCAAAGGTGGTTCTCGGCGTCCACCCCAGCTTTTCTTTCGCCTTGGATGGATCCCCCAGCAAGGTCTCAACTTCCGTTGGACGAAAATACCGTGGATCGACGGCAACAATGGTCTTTCCGGTACGCGCATCCACCCCGACTTCATTCAAACCCTCGCCCCGCCAATCGATTTTTATTCCAAGTTCCTCCGCGGCCGCGGTCACGAACTCCCGAACGGAATACTGGACCCCGGTAGCGATAACAAAATCCTCCGGCTCCTCCTGCTGCAGCATGAGCCACTGCATCTCGACATAATCTCTCGCATGACCCCAATCACGCTTTGCATCGAGATTACCAAGATACAGACAGCTCTGGAGGCCGAGCTTGATACGCGCCATGCCGCGGGTGATCTTGCGCGTGACGAATGTCTCGCCACGAACCGGAGATTCGTGATTAAAAAGAATACCGTTACATGCGTAAATACCGTATGCCTCCCGATAATTTACCGTAATCCAGTAGCCATATAACTTGGCTACGGCATATGGCGATCGGGGATAAAAAGGCGTTTTCTCAGTTTGCGGGATCTCCTGGACCTTGCCAAACAGCTCGGAAGTAGAAGCCTGATAAAACCGAGTCTTTTGCTCCAGACCTAGAATGCGTATCGCTTCAAGAATACGAAGTGTTCCGAGAGCATCCGAATTTGCGGTATATTCAGGGGACTCAAATGAGACGGCCACATGACTTTGAGCGGCAAGATTATAGATCTCATCCGGCTGAACTTCCTGAATCACGCGTATCAAATTCGTGGAATCGGTCAGATCCCCATAGTGAAGGATGAATCTACGATCCGGCTCGTGGGGATCCTGGTACAGGTGATCAATTCTGTCAGTATTAAAAGACGACGAACGTCGCTTGAGGCCATGCACTTCATAGCCTTTTCCCAGAAGAAATTGGGCCAGATATGCGCCGTCTTGACCTGTGACACCCGTAATAAGTGCTTTTTTCATTGCATCTGCCCTGAATTCTATCCAGCAAGCCGATACTAAAGCGCGATTGCTTATCCAAAGTAGATCGGCCTTCTTTGCCATAAACCAAGTTTATCTTAAGTCTGCCCCTTCGGACAATTAGCAGGCTGTTGAAATTGATGCGTAATCCAAGCGTTTTATGCTGAATCCAATGAAAATTGGCAGCGCGCAGCGCGCTCAGGACGATATTTCCAGATCGTCTCTCTGGATGTGCCCCTGTTCAGTGGCTTCCAGGCACACCACCCCCTGGAACAGGCACGCGTCAACACGGCACCACCCCCAGATTGCGCATCCGCACCAGGTTGTAAGCCGCAAAAGTCAGGACAAACTGAAAGTCCAGCTTCTCGCGACCTACAAACGGGCTCTTGCGCAAGCCGCCAATCGTCTTCAACCAGCCAAAGCACTCCTCAACTCGCTTGCGCTTCGTCTGGCTGACGCGGTATCCCTCATGGCGGGTGGTGCGCTCGT
>JALTNS010000314.1 GCA_027000565.1 Rhizobiaceae bacterium
CATTCAGCCAGCCAATATCGCCGAGCGTCGACCAGCCATCTTTGGTGTGAACGCTAGCGGTTTTTTCATCATCGCCATGATAGGTAAACGATAATCCGGTGTCGAAATAAACATCGCCGGTCTGGCCGCGTGGCAGTTCCCTGCCTTGCTCATCAAGAATGCGTAATTGGCCAAACAGCGCCCTGCCGACGGTGCCTGGATGTTTCAGCCATTCCTCGCTGGTGCAGGCGGTAACGCCGTTGCCCTCGGTTCCGGCATAATATTCAAGCAAAATCGGTCCCCACCAGTCGATCATCGCGCGTTTGATCTCAACCGGGCAGGGGGCGGCCACATGAATGGCGCAGTTGAGCGTCGAGAGATCATATTTCTGGCGGGTTTCTTCCGGCAGTTTGAGTACGCGCACAAACATTGTCGGCACCACCTGGGTATGGGTGATTTTATATTCTTCGATTGACTGCAGCAAACGGGTTTCGTCAAACCGTTCCATAATGATAGTGGTCGCGCCAAGCGCTGCGGCGACCATCGCCACCCCCAACGGGGCTGAATGATAGAGCGGCGCGGGCGAAAGATAGATCGACTGCGCATCCATTTTGCCAAGTGCACCGCAGACATTCAGCAAAACCGGGCTGAGCGAATCGAGCGCCTTGAATTCATAGGAGCGCACGATGCCCTTGGGCCTGCCGGTGGTGCCGGACGAATAAAGCATCGCAATGCCCGCGCTCTGCTCGTCAATCGGGGTATCAGGCATATCGGCCAGCAATTCATCCCACAAGGCGAATCCCGGAGCTGCATCACCAACCATGATACCGCTGGTTTCGCCATCCATGTGGTCGAGAATACTTTGCCCGAGTTCGCCATACCTGTTTGAGGTGACAAAAACTTTGGCACCACAGTCCCGGGCAATGTAAATCGCCTCGTCTGCCTTGAGATAACGGCTGATTGCGGTGAAAATCACGCCCGAGCGCTGCGCCGCCCAGCACAGTTCGATAAATTCAAGTCGGTTTTCCATCAAAAAGGCGATATGATCTCCGGCCTTTACCCCAAGAGCGCGCAGCGCGTGTGCGCCCTTGTTTGACCGTGCCTCAAGTTCAGCGAATGTCAGCGATCTGCCCGAACCGTCCATTTGATAGGCAATCTTGCCCGGGGTTGTTTTTGCAAAGTGAGAAGGGTGGCGCATGGCAGACATATCCAATGAACGGAAACTGTATCAGGTTACAAAAAAGGGCGCCAATCAAGCGCCCTCTTTCAGTGATTGTTTTGTCGTCGCCGGTTCTAGCGTTTAACGACTTTCCAGTTGCCGTTTTCGATGACCGATACAAAAACCTCATCGGCACCCTGGTGATCCTCAGGCGAATAATCGACCTGATTGTCCGAAATTTCATCCCTGTAATTGAGGCTCTCCATACCGGCTTTGAACGTTTCAGGAGTTAAATCCTTGCCAGCCGCTTCCAGCGCACGGACAAGATTTTCTGCAGCTGAACGGCCAAGGACCGCGCCGGTGCCGGGAAGTTTTTCACCTGTTGCTTCGGTATATTTTTTGAACCATGCAGCGACAACCGGATTGCCAAGTCGTGGCAGAATATCGGACGTGCTGGCAGCAGCATAAAGACCTTCGGTTATACCGCCTGGAACTTTCGCCATCACCGTATGGAACCCGGCAGATGAGCCGATGAAATCAACGTCTTTCCAACCTATCTTGCGTGCGGTTGCGTAGGCCGTGATTACCTGCCTCACACCAAGCGCCATGGCAATCACATCACATTTGGCGTCTTTCAGTTTTGTCAGCGAACCGACAAAATCCGCATCATCGCCCTTGTGGGTGGTCTCGCCACCATAGGTCAGTCCTGCGCTGGCTGCGAAGTCTTTTGCACCTGCCTGAATTTCCTTGCCAAAATCGTTTGGAAGGTACATCGAACAAACAACTTTTCGGCCATTTGTATCAGCGAGATATTTCAGCCCGACTTTCATTTGGTCATAGTAGCTGGATGTACCTGCAAAACGATAATCAATCGGCTCCTGCAATACCTGGCGGGCACCGGTTAGTGGCGAAACATTCGGGATTTTCTTTTTGTCGAGCAGCTTGAACGACGCAATGTTCATGGGCGTGCCCAATTGCAGGAACATCACAAAAATCTTGTCGCGATTAACCAGCTTGTTGAGCGCCTGCGTTGCTTTTGGAAGGCTGTAGGCATGGTCCTCAACGACAAACTTGATCTTGCGGCCATGAACACCGCCCTTGGCATTGATATCATCGAAATACAGTTGCGCCGCCTTGGTGGCGGGTGCGCCAAAGGCCGCAAATACACCGGAAAGGTCGTTGCTTGAACCAACCACCACTTCGGTGTCGGTCACTCCCTGGGTCTGGGCATAGGCACCGGCAACAAAGCTGACGCTGGCCGCAAGGGCTAGGGTTAATCTGGTAAAAGTTTTCATTATTTTCTCCCTGTTGAAATTCAAGTGTACATCTCGTCGATCAGCGGTTTGTGTCTTTTCTCGACAAATCCGCGTTTCAGTTTCATGGTCGCAGTGAGCTCATCGTCCTCCGCGGTGAGCAAAATGTCGATCAGGCGGAATTTTTTTATTTGCTCCACCTGGGCAAAATCCTTGTTCACATCCTCAACAATACCACCAATCATCTCCTGCACCTCCCTGGCCGCGCAAAGGGATGCGAAGTCATTGAACGGTATTCTGCGGTCTTGTGCAAACTTTTCTACGTTTTCCTGATCAATCATCACCAGACAGGTCAGGTATTTGCGTTTATCGCCAATCACCACAGCGTCTGAAATCAGCGGCGAAAATTTCAGTTTGTTTTCGATTTCCGATGGTGTGATGTTCTTGCCACCGGCCGTGATGATGATGTCTTTCAACCGCCCGGTTATGGTCAAAAACCCGTCTTTATCCAGGGTTCCAACATCGCCGGTTTTCAAATATCCGTCATCGGTCATCGTCTCGCGGGTTTTTTCCGGCGCATTCCAGTAGCCTGGAAACACATGCGGACCTTTCATCTGGATTTCGCCATCATCGGAAATTCGCATGTCAATGCCGGGGATCGCCGGGCCAACTGTGCCGTTCTTGTTTTTGTCGATCAGGTTGACCGCGGTAATGCCAGAGCCTTCGGTCTGGCCATAACCCTCCAGCAAATTTACCCCGATGGCCCGGTACCATTTTAATAAATCGGGAGAAATCGGCGCCGCTCCAGTTGTTGCGCGGCGGATATTTTCCATGCCCAGCATACGCCGCAAATTTCGCAGCACCAGAAAATCCCACACCTTGTAACGCATCTCTATAGATGCAGGCACATCGCGGTTGGAAATCAGGTATTCCGCCCGTTCCATCCCGACATCCAGGGCCTTTTTGTAACTCCACTTGCCAAACCCGGTGCCGTCGTCGACGAGAATGGAAACCCGGGAATAAATCTTTTCCCAAACCCGCGGCACAGCGGTAAATACCGTTGGCGCAACTTCCTGCAGATTGTCGAACACGGTTTCGGTGCTTTCGGCAAAATTGACCGTCGATTTGGCGAAAATCGGTGTATAGGCTGATGTGTTTCGTTCCAGTACATGGCAAAGCGGCAGAAAACACAATTGCTCGTCGCTTTCAAAACTTGGTAAAACCCGCGCTACCGATGAAAGGGTGAAATTGATGTTTTCATTGCTGATCATCGCACCCTTGGGTTTGCCCGTGGTGCCGGAGGTATAAATCAGCAGTCCAACATCTTCGGGCCGGGATGTATCTATTTCACTATCAAAGCGGTCAGGTTCGGAAAGGTGCAGACTTTCACCAAGGTCATAAAGCTCATCAAGGAACATAACCTTGTCCTCGTGGAAATCGTGCAGACCATCACGTTCGAAAACGATGATCTTGGCAAGGCCGGGAACCTCGTTTTTGATTTCGAGA
>JALTNS010000315.1 GCA_027000565.1 Rhizobiaceae bacterium
TCGAGTAGCCGAAGAAGGGCGCCGACTGGCCGACGCGTTAACAGCCACAGAACTGGTATTGCAGCGTGAACAGCATTTATCAGCCCTCGATGGCTTGGCCGCTGCTGCTGCCCATGAACTTGGAACACCACTTGCAACCATTGCGCTGGTGTCCAAGGAAATGCAGCGTGAACTTGGAGAGAACAATCCATTAAGCGATGATGCAAAACTGCTTCGTTCGCAGGCAGAAAGATGTCGCGAAATATTGCAAAAGCTTACATCACTGTCTGACGATGGCGATGGTCATCTCGGCAGTTTGCAAATTACATCGCTTATAGAGGAGTTCGTAGCTCCGCATCGCGATTTTGGCATTGAAATTAGTATTGAGACCCATGGGGATATCAAGGCCCAACCGGTTGGTGCCCGAAATCCAGGTGTGCTCTATGGGCTGGGAAACCTGATTGAAAATGCAGTGGACTTCGCCAAAACCCGGGTAGACGTGGAGGCAAAGTGGGATGATGACACTGTGTCAATATCAATTTCTGATGATGGCCCCGGGTTTTCAAGTGAAGTTCTTGGACGGATTGGCGAGCCGTTTGTTACCGCAAGGCGTTCAACTCTTGATGCAAAAGCCGGAGGCCTGGGGCTGGGGTTGTTTATAGCCAAAACATTGCTGGAACGAAGTGGCGCATCTCTAACCATTGCAAACAAATCAGGCTTTAAAAAGGGTGCAAAAGTTGAGATTATCTGGCAGAGAGAAAAATTCGAGAGACTTCCGGCCAAGCAATCTGACCGCGAAAACCCCTCCAAATATGGCCAGTTATAAAGAACACTTTCAATTTTATGAATATGTATGTATATTGGGCGGCTAGACATAGGCCCTCTGCAAAATCAGGAGCAAAAATCGATGTCAAATGACCAAAAACCGGCGCAGCTGGATGAGAGTGTGAGCAACAACTTGCTTTTGGTCGACGATGATCGACCATTTTTGCAACGTCTTGGCAGAGCAATGGAAGTCCGCGGCTTTAGTGTCACCACTGCCGAAACAGTATTGGAAGGCCTAGCTTTTGTACGCGAGGCAGCACCTGATTTTGCCGTGGTCGACATGCGTTTGAATGATGGCAATGGCCTGAGTGTTGTAGAGGCGATCAAGGCCAAAAAACCCGATGCAAAAATAGTGGTTCTGACCGGTTATGGAAATATAGCGACGGCAGTGACAGCTGTAAAACTTGGCGCCATCGATTATTTGGCGAAACCCGCCGATGCTGATGACGTCTATTCGGCGCTTACCCGCAATCCGGATGACAAGGCTCCACCGCCGGAAAACCCGATGTCTGCCGACCGGGTGCGTTGGGAACATATTCAGCGCGTCTATGAACTTTGTGACCGCAATGTCTCGGAAACCGCACGCAGGTTGAATATGCACCGCCGGACTTTACAGAGAATTCTTGCCAAACGTGCACCTCGCTAAACATTTGTTTTATTCCAGTTCGGTAAAATCCACGTCAATTCCAGCTTTATCAGCATAGCGATTGACCAGCCTAAGCCGGTTTGTTGCTGTACTTGCATAGCGCACCAGCAACTTTTTTCGCGCAGCCGCATTGAGTGGATGTGAGCCTGCTTCGCGAACTATTTCCGCACCATATTCATCAGCAATTATCAACCCTTCATTCTTCGGAAAAATTGACGGTGAAACACCGGCATGAGTAGCAAAATAGAACGTATCGCAGAAATTCTTATATTCATGCCATTTAGTATCCACCCGATAATCTTCAACTGAAGACTTAACCTCAACTATGATGAACTTGCCTTTTGGTGACAGACAGATCAGGTCGCATCGGCGTCCGGTGTCCAGTGTCAATTCGGCAAGAAAAGAGTTGCCAAAATTTTGCATTTTCCGTTCAACACCCTGTCGGATCATCAAGGCATTGGGTGATTGACGGCCATCCACAAGCGGATTGTTGGTCAATGGATCAATAATCGGCATTCTGGCATTTCCTCGCCTCAGTGTGGACCTGTGCACGCAGCCCGGAGACATAATTTTCAGTTCCACCTAAGACCTGGGTAACAGTCTCGCACAGAACAAACTGTTGATTATTTGCTATGTTCTTTGCTCCAGGTCAATTAATCTCAAACCGTAAGGCATGAAGCTTAGCTGCCAAATTCCATCGTCGACCTCCTTAATCTCGATGCGCTGTCCGGCGAGCACGGTAGATAGGTTAATTATTTTTCGGTGTGTACTTATCCCGAAAAAATAAAAAGAACGCCGCTCCGGATTCACCGGAGGCTGTTTGGTTTGTGTTATGCGGTTAATTCTAATGCGCGTGATTGTGCATAACACACCTCTTCTGTTTTAGCGGGCGGAATATTTCCGATTGGCTGCAGCATACAACTGATGACATTGAGCTGGCGACGCTCAAATAGGTCGACTTATAATAGGCCTATTCTGCATCAATCCGGTCGATATCCCGTTGAATTCGTTCAAGCCGAGTGACAAAATTTTGAACCGAATTTGAAATTCTTGCATGCAACAGGCTGGCCAGTTCGGGAAACTCGTCAAGCATGCGACGAAACAGCGATCTTGTAATGCGGATCAGTTCCACCTGATCTTGCGCAACTGCGGTGGCGTTTCGGCTCACATTGGAGATCATCGCGAGTTCACCGATCAAACTGCCGGAGCCATAACGACCTATCAGTTCTGAATCATCGGGGTCGTCAGCCTTCAGTTCAACGGTACCGCCGGCAACTACATAACCGCAGTCAGCGGCGGCACCACAATGAAAAATTACTGCCCCTGGATCAAACGAGCGTCTTTCGGCACCAAATGCCAACAATCGAAGATGTTCAGCCTGAAAATCTTCAAACAGGGCAACACGCGATAATAAATCTATATCCTGATCGAGGCTCATGAAAAATTCCGCAATAACTTCGGGCAATCAAGCTACCCCGAACGCAACAATCATGGAACCAGCTTGTAACCTCCACTTTCTGTCACAAGCAGTTGAGCATTGGAAGGATTGCGTTCTATTTTTTGGCGCAATCGGTAAATATGTGTCTCCAGTGTGTGAGTTGTCACACCTGAATTATAGCCCCAAACCTCTTCCAGCAGCACATCACGGGTAATCACCTGTTGTTCTGCACGGTAAAGATATTTCAATATGGCGGTTTCTTTTTCTGTCAAACGGATTTTTATACCGTTTTCATCTTCCACCAGCAATTTTTGCGAAGGCTGAAAGGTGTAATGGCCAATGGTAAATACCGCATCTTCACTTTGTTCATGCTGGCGGAGCTGAGCCCTGATACGGGCCAGGAGAACCGCAAATTTGAACGGTTTGGTGACATAGTCATTGGCGCCGGATTCAAGCCCGAGAATGGTGTCTGAATCGGTGTCATGGCCAGTCAGCATAATGATCGGTGCTTTAAATCCACTCTTGCGCAAAATTTTGACCGCTTCGCGACCATCCATGTCCGGCAAGCCCACATCCATGATCAGAAGATCCAGATGCGATGAGCGGGCAGCCTGAATACCCCGGGTAGCACTGTCCTCCTGTAACAGCTCAAATTCTTCGTAAAGGGCCAGCTGCTCAATGAGTGCTTCGCGCAGGTCTTCATCATCGTCTACAAGCAGTATGGTTCTGGCGGTCATTGATTTATCCTGAGAGGGTTCGGTGATTTGGTTGATGCTTTATGCTGTATGGCAATTATGGTGCTAGTTTGTGAAGAAACAACCTGTAAACTCACTTTGTTACACAAATTAGTCAAAGCACTTGATGTTGCGATAATGATAATGCGAACGGCAGTCGGCGGCAATGGCACAAAAATCAAAGGTATTTGACCGTATTGTCGTCCGCACGCTCGGTAGAAAAAACTCGCGCGGAATCGTAACGGCTGGTAACAGGCAAT
>JALTNS010000316.1 GCA_027000565.1 Rhizobiaceae bacterium
CAATTATTCGGGGCATTGGTATTTGTGACACTGCCTGGCCGGCTGTCTCCAAGCAAATATGATCCTGTCTAAACATCCGGGAACACACCCATTGAGCCGGTTGAAACAGAAATGCCGCCATCCACAGGAATGATCGCCCCGGTTACATAGGAGCCGCCCTTGCCGCAAAGGTAAAGGGTTGCAGCAGCAATATCGGAAGGTGCCCCGATGCGACCCAGCGGATTGACCGCGCTGACAGCTTCGATACCCTCGTCGCTTGCGGTGGCAAAAGCGGTCATCCTGCTTTGAAACGGCCCCGGTGCAAAGGCATTGACGGTAATCCGCCTTTTGGCGAATTCGTTGCCGAGAATTTTGGTCAAATGGTGCACGGCGCCTTTCGATACTGCATAGGAATAAGCCCCATCAGCAAGCGGCATTGTGCCCATAACCGAACCGATATTGATTATCCTTGCGGGGTTATCAACGCTTGCCGCAGCTTCAAGCAGCGGCACCAGATTGCGGGTTAAGGTAAACATCGCCGAGACGTTGAGTTCCATAATCTTCGACCAGGCCGAATGGGGAAAACTCTCAAGTTTTGCCCCCCAGGTAGTACCTGAATTATTGACCAGAATATCAAGCCTGTCGGTACGGCTGGCAACTTCGGCGGAAAGTGCATTAATGCCCTCTTCGCTGGCCAGATCGCCGCCAAAAGATTCAGCCGATCCGCTGGCATTCAAGGCATTGAGTTGTTCCGCAACTTCTTCGCAGGCATGAGCCTTGCGGGAGACGATGATCACCCGTGCGCCACCTTCCACCAATGCGGTTGCAATCATTCTGCCGATACCGGTGGCCCCACCGGTCACCAGCGCTGTTTTTCCTTCAACGGAAAACAGGTTTTCCAGATAATTCAAAATATTCTCCCAAAGGACTTTCCCTGATGCCGACATTGATGCCGGTTGGCGCCAATGTCATGTTGACAAGGTGCGGGATAGAATGCTCACTTATTGCAGTTTCGTAAAGGGCCAATTTCAAATTGTCCCGGCGATAAATTTTCAGCCAGAAAAGCAAGACAGGAACAGGCAAATGAGCGTAATGGACCTCGGTATCAGCGAACGGGTGAGCGAACTCCGCGACAGGATTTCTGAAATGGTTACTGAGGAAATCCGGCCGCTGGACGAAGAATTTCTGGCTGAGGTCGATGTTGGTGATCGCTGGACCTATACCGCGCGCCAGAGCGAAATTCTCGAAGGGTTGAAATCCGAAGCCAAAAAGCGCGGATTATGGAATTTCTGGCTGACCGATTCGGAACGTGGTTACGGGCTGTCGACGGTTGAATATGCCTATCTTGCAGAGGAAATGGGAAAATCGCATCTCGTGCCGGAAGTGTTCAAATGCTTAGCCCCCGATACCGGCAACCTGGAAGTGCTGGAACGTTATGGCAGTGATGCGCAAAAAGAACGCTGGTTGAAACCGCTGCTCAATGGCGAAATCCGCTCCGCCTATTTGATGACCGAACCTGATGTGGCTTCATCGGACGCCACAAACATTGAAATGTCATGTGTGCGCGATGGTGATCATTACGTTTTGAACGGCGAAAAATGGTGGTCGTCGGGGGCCGGCGATCCGCGCTGTGCGGTCTATATAGTGATGGTCAAGACCGGCACTGAGGACGACCCCAAACACCAGCGCCAGTCGATGATTGTGGTTGCGGCCGATACGCCGGGCATCGAAAAACTGCGCCCGATGATGGTTTACGCGCTGGATGATGCGCCGCACGGCCATTTGCATTTGAAATTCACTGACGTGCGGGTGCCGGTGGAAGACCTGCTTTTGGGTGAGGGCCGTGGCTTCGAAATTGCGCAAGGAAGGCTTGGACCGGGGCGCATTCACCATTGCATGCGGGCCATCGGTCAGGCGGAAATAGCGCTTGAACTGATGTGCAAACGCTCAATGCAGCGTGAGGCCTTTGGCAAGCCACTGGCGCAACTGGGTGCCAACTACGACATCATCGCCGAATGCCGGATGGAGATCGAGCAGGCGCGATTATTGTGTCTGAAAGCCGCATGGATGATGGACAAGGGCGATGCCCGTGCCGCCGCCCCGTGGATTTCGCAAATCAAGGTGGTCGCACCGTTAATGGCGCTGAAAGTGACCGACCACGCGGTGCAGATGTTTGGTGGTGCAGGCGTTTCGCAGGACACGCCGCTGGCGCGGCAATGGATGCATCTTCGCACGCTCAGGCTTGCTGATGGGCCCGATGCGGTGCACCGGCGACAGGTGGCGCGGGTGGAGTTGAAAAAACACACCCAGCAAAAGGTTTGAAGCCAGCCATGACCACAAATATTGCCGAAGCATTCTCCGCATCGGCTGAAAGCTATGACCACGAGCGCAGGGCACTGGTACCGTGTTTTGATGAATTTTACGGCGCTGCCCTTGATTGTTTGCAACTGGACAACAACCGCGCGTTAAATATTCTCGATCTCGGCGCGGGAACCGGACTGTTTGCTGCAATGGTTGCAAGCGTATATCCAAATGCACAGTTCCGGTTGATCGACATTTCCAGCGAAATGCTCGAAAAAGCCGCAGAGCGATTTGCCCGAATGGGCGGGGTAGAACCGAAGTTCATTGTTGCGGATTATTTGGCAACTGAACTTGGCGGGCCTTATGATGCGATCATCTCGGCGCTCTCCATTCACCATCTTTCAGACAGTGACAAGCAAAAGCTGTTTCGATCAATTCGAGCCAGTCTGAAGCCCGGCGGAATTTTTGTGAATGCCGAACAGGTATTGGGCAAAACCGCAACGATCGAGCGGGACTATGGAAACTGGTGGCTTGCGTCAGCGCGGGCAAAGGGTGCCAGCGAGGGTATGATTTCGCGGGCAAAACAACGCATGGAACATGACCGCTGCGCAACCGTTGATGATCAGTTGGGTTGGATGGCTGAGGCTGGTTTTAATCAGCCGCAATGCGTATTTCAGGACAACCTCTTTGCAGTGCTGGTGGCATCGAACTGACAAATAAGCCAAAATTCCAGAACACACCAAGGTGCTCTGTTTTCCTCACCTCAACCCTTCGATAAACCGCACCATTGCTTGCACCACCCTGTCATTATTCTGGATTTCCAGATGCGAGGCATTGTCGATGGTCACATAGGTGCCGCGTGAATTAACCGCGCTCATGGTCGGCTCATATTTTTCAGCAAAAAAGGCCTCGTCCCTGCTGCCGACCACCAGTAAAAAATCCGGCAGGGCTGCAATGTCCTTGAGATAATTGTTGCGCGGCGCATAGGAGGCATTGAGCCGGTAGGAATATTGACTGGTTGCGGTATTGCCCAAGGGGCCGTCAAAAACCGCTTGCGGAAAGGCGAACTGGATCACCGGCAAATGGTTCAAAACCCGGATGCCGACCGCATTCAACATGGTCAGACCGATAATCCGCCGGGTCAACGGGTTTGCCCATCCACCGGAATTGGGCCTTGTGGTCGGCGCATTATATTTCAAAAACGGCGCGAGCAGAATGGCGGCGGAAATCAGCTTGCGATGTTTTCCGCCAGCAAAACGCACCACCAGACCACCACCGGATGAATGGCCGCCAAGAACAACTTTCTGTCCGGGTTTGCTTTGTTGCTCGATCAGCGCTGCCAGATCATCTTCCAGCTGGCCGATATAATCCACATCACCGCGGCGTTGCGGATTTGGTCCGTGACCGCGTAAATCCGGCACCACCACATCGGCCACACCGGCATCGGCAAGACCACGCGCCATTGGATCAAGCGCCAGCCCGTGCCAGCCGGAACCATGGATTAACACCAGCAGGGGAGCCTGGTCATTGCCACTTTCATATTTTCGATAAAACAGTTGCCGGCCGTCTTTTGCAGTATAGGCAGTTCTCGGCGG
>JALTNS010000317.1 GCA_027000565.1 Rhizobiaceae bacterium
TCGGCAATTATCTGTTGGCCCAAATGTCGGTTTTTCGGCCGACAAGTTCGCTGACATTATCAAGCCCTTCACGGCGGATATGTTCACTGATGCCGGTTAAAATTTCCCGTGGCAATCCGGGCCCCTTATAAATCAACCCGGTATAGAGTTGCAGCAGGTGTGCGCCGGCTTCCAGTTTGGCAATCGCTGCCTTTGCGCTGTCTATGCCACCAACACCGATTATCGGCATTGCAGGGGGCAGCCGCTGGCGCATCTTTGCCAGCACAATCGTTGATTTTTCAAACAACGGCTTGCCTGACAGCCCGCCCTGTTCATTTGCCTGCGGATTTGCGGCTCTCGAGCCAAGCACCGCACGGTCGGTGGTGGTATTGGAAATTATCATGCCATCGAGGGGGCTGGTTGCCACCACCCGGGCAATCTCATCCAGCCCGGTATCATCAATATCCGGTGCAATCTTCAAAAACACCGGCAGGCTTCTGCCTTCAGAAATCGCCATTTCGCGACTTGAAAGCACCGCGTTGAGCAATCTTTCAAGTGCTTCACCCGATTGCAGATCGCGCAGGCCCGGCGTGTTGGGCGAAGAAATATTGACCGTGAAATAGCTGGCAAAAGATGCAAAAACCTCAATGCCTTTTACATAGTCTGCGATAAAATCATCACTGTCCTTGTTGGCCCCGATATTGATGCCCAAAATGCCGTTTGGCCGGCGCGCGCGCAGCCTTTGCAGGGCCGCTTCATGGCCGAGATTGTTAAAACCCAACCGGTTGATAATCGCTTCATCCTCGACCAGACGAAATATTCTCGGACGCGGATTTCCCGCTTGTGGTCGCGGGGTAATGGTTCCGACTTCAGCAAAGCCGAAACCAAGCCGTAACAGGGCATCCGGCACTTCACCATTCTTGTCGTAACCGGCGGCAATACCTAGCGGATTGGGGAAATTGATGCCCGATATGGTTTGTTGCAGGTTTTCAAATTGCCTGTTTGGACAGGTCGGCAACACACCGGATTTCAACGCGGCGATCGACATGTGATGCACCTTTTCCGGCGGAATTTGAAAAAGTGCGCGTTTGGCGGCGCGGTAAATCAGTGACCCGCTCACCGGCTCATATCCGGAATTTGGTGTGTGCCATCTTCACCGAGTGGCAAGGCCTTCACCCAGAGCACATATTGCATGTCGAGCGGCTGGTAGAGATGGGGAAACAACATATCGCCGCGCGCGCGCTCATAGACAATTCGTTCACCGAGCAACCCGGCATCAACCGCAATTAATAATAAATCACGGCGTTCGGAAAAATGCTTCTTCAGGGTTGAGGCGACCTGACCGGCGGTCGAAAAATGGATGAACCCGTCGGCAATGTCAATTTCCGCCCCCTTGAACACGCCGGAATTTTCAGCATCGGTCCAAAGATTGCGATCGCAGATTTTATAAACGATATCGGGATGATCAGACATGGAAACTTTCGGTGCGCTTGTTTCGGTTTTGCATTCGCTTTGTTTTTTGCCACTATGCCACAATAGCGACCCGAATAATGTTGCAATATGGATAAACCACAGGAATTGACGCAATTTTTGAAGGATCGAGACTATGAGATATGTAAAATTCAGCCAGGTAATGCCGGCACTACTTCTCACGTCAATCATCGCCACCCCGATGGCCGCCGAGGTCAGGCAGGTTGAGGCCAATGCCCGCTTTTCAATCATCGAAACCGCCGATGGATTTCTGCGGCTTGATCAGAAAAACGGCAATATTTCCATTTGCAAGGCTGAAAATGGCCAGATGATATGCAAACTCGGGGCCGATGAACGCCGTGCTTATGAACACGAAATTGATTCGATCAATCAGCGACTGGACAAAATGTCGGTAAGACTGAACGCACTTGAGGCACAAACAGGCGGTACTGGCAGTCTGCCCAATTCGGCACAGAAAAAATCCACCCGGGAAGAAGAATTCGAGCGCGCGCTGAAATTTGCCGACCGGGCGTTTCGACAGTTTTTCGGGATGATTCAAGAACTGAAAAAAGAAGAAAAACAGGAAAAGAAAGACGCAATTTGAGCGATATTCCATTCATCTCCGCCAGGGATGTCGAAGACGGTTTGTCATGGACGCAGATCGCTGACGCTCTCGCCAAAGGCCATCGCGGCAACAGGGCATCGCTGGGTGATCTGCTGTTGCGCGAAGATGGCAATTCGATCCTTAACCGCGCCGCATGGATAGACGGGCAAGGCATCGCTCTAAAGTCAGTTACCGTATTTCCAAAGAATGTGAAACGCCAGCCACCGGTGCCTTCGGTGCAGGGGGTGGTGATTTTGTTTGACCCGGAAAATGGGGCCGTTCGTGCGCTTGTCGACGGGGCATTGGTGACAAAATGGAAAACCGCCGGCGATTCCGTTTTGGGTGCAAGGCTGTTGGCGCGAAAAGATTCCCGTTCCTTGCTGATCATCGGGTCAGGTGCCGTTGCCGCAACCCTGATTGACGCCTATGGCGAGATATTTCCCGGTCTTGAGCGCATTGATATCTGGAGCCGCACGTTTGAAAATGCTGAAAAACTTGCAAGTTCCGGCAGCAAATCCGGCATTTTGGTGAACGCGGTTACAGACCTGCCGACAGCGGTCAACCGCGCCGATATCATCTCGACCGCCACCATGGCCATTGACCCGGTTCTGCAGGGTGAATGGGTGAGGCCCGGCACGCATGTGGACCTGATTGGTGCCTTCACACCCGATATGCGCGAGGGTGATGATGATCTGCTGCAGAGGTCTGAAATATTTGTCGACAGCCGCGATACCACTATCGGGCACATTGGCGAATTGATGATACCGCTTCAATCCGGCGCGATCAGTGAAAACGACATTCGCGGCGATCTTTATGATCTGTGCCAAGGCTCGCCGGGGCGTGGCAATGACGAGGCGATTACCTTGTTCAAAAACGGTGGCGGTGCCCATCTCGATCTCATGACAGCGCTGGCGATGCTCGATCTCTATCAGCAAAACCAGCAATAAACTATTGATCACATCGGCATTGGCATGTCGCGATAGACCGTTTGAATATCGGCCAGGACTTCTTCATCCAGCACCAGGTCTTTTGCCATTATGTTGTTTTGCAACTGCTCCAATGAAGTGGCACCGATAATGACGCTCATCATAAATGGCCGCGTGAGGCAGAATGCCAGCGCCATTTGCGCCAGATTCAGCCCGTGTTTTTGGGCCACCTCACGATAACGCCTGATGGCTTTTTCGGTTTGCGGCACATAACGCCCGTTAAGATTGGGCTGCATCGAACGGCGCGAACCGGCGGGAATATCCCCATCGAGATATTTGCCGGACAAGCCACCTGCCGCCAGCGGTGAAAAGGCCATCAGACCGATATTCTCGCGCATGCTCACTTCCGCCATATCAAGATCAAAAATCCGGCAGGTGAGCGAATATTCATTCTGCACGGATACCGGTCGCGGCAGGTTATGCTGTTCGCTGACCTTCATGAATTTCATCGTGCCCCAAGCGCTTTCATTGGAAAGGCCAAACTGGCGCAGTTTACCTTCCTGCTGCAATCGGGCGACTTCACCCAGAATATCGGCCGCCTCCTGCTCCATATTACCGGGGGTCTGGTTGCCCGGATCATAGGTCCAGTATTTGCGAAAATGATAGGAACCGCGATTGGGCCAGTGCAACTGGTATAGATCGATATAATCGGTTTGCAGCCGATAGAGACTGTGCTCCAGCGCCTCACGTATCATCGGCCCGTCAACCCGCTTGCCATCGCGGATGGATTTATTGCCCTCGCCAGTGATCTTGCTGGCGATTACCAGTTTCTCGCGATCAGTGCGGCGGTTCAGCCAGCTGCCAATCAGCTTTTCGGTCAACCCGGTATTTTCAGGCTTTCGCGGGGTGGTCGGATACATCTCGGCGGTATCAATAAAATTGACACCTTCACCAACTGCATAATCGAGCTGCTCATGGGCTTCTGTTTCAGTATTTTGCGTGCCCCAGGTCATGGAGCCAAGGCAAATCTCGCTCACCTTGATGTCAGTGCGGCCAAGTTGTCTGAATTTCATTCGGTTTCTCCAAATTCCAAGCCTGTAACTGCGTCAGGCAACGGCAATATTTCGCGGGCGCGACCGGCTGAGTATGAACAGCATGATCATTATATTCAGCAGGTTCCAGCCAATGCCGTTGATAAACGCCATTTCATAGGAACCGGTCAAATCATAAATCCAGCCCGACATCCAGCCGCCAACGGCCATGCCGATGATTGTTGCCATAATCACCAGGCCGATCCTCGCACCAGCCTCGCTGGCGGGCAGATATTCCCGTACAATCAGGGTATAGCTTGGCACAATGCCGCCCTGGGCCAGACCAAATACCAGACTGACCAGATAGAGTGATACCAGTCCGTTTGAAGGCAGATAGAGAAAGAGTGCAAGGGTTTGCAATACGGAACCGATCAACAGGGTGCGCACCCCGCCAAGCCTGTCGGCAATGAACCCTGATACAATGCGGGATACCACTCCACCAAGCAGCATCAGTGACAGCATTTGAGCACCAGCCGTTGCACCAAATCCAAGATCAACACTCAGCGATACGATGTGAACCTGCGGCATTGCCATGGCCATGCAACAACCGATACCCGCGGCGGCGAGCAATGTCTGAAGGCGGCGCGGCGAAAAGCCGATGGTCGAAGCTGCTATTTCGGCTTTTGCCTCTGCAACGGCGACCTGGGCCCTAGTTAATTTCGGGCGCAGCAAGAGAGCAAGCGGCACCAGTGCTATAATGGAAATAGTTGCCAGCGCCAGATAGACTGCCCGCCAGCCGGAAGCGGCCAACAGACCGCTTAATATCATAGGCCAGATTGCGCCGGAGAGATAGTTTCCCGATGCGGTGATGGCAACCGCAATGCCGCGCTTGAGATTAAACCAGTGGGAGATATCGGCAATCAGTGGGCCAAAACTTGCAGCAGTGCCAAAACCGATGGCGATCTGAACCACAGACAGTATCCAGATTGTCGGGCTGTAGGCAGCAAGCGTGTATCCGCTGGCGATAACCAGTGCCGCTCCAATCAGCGCCATAGTGACACCAAACCGGTCAACGGCGCGGCCTATCAACAGATTCCCCGCAGCAAAGCCGATCATTGTCATCATGTAGGGCAGTGATGCATCGGCCCGGTCAACAGCAAATTCGGCCTGCACGGCCGGCATGATAACAATGATTGCCCACATACCGGCATTGCCGATGGTGGCAATCATCAGGGTTATTACCAACCGCCGCCAGGAATAGGCACTGTCTATCGCGCGCGTCTCAGGCAATTTTTGTGCCGCCACTGCCGGTAATGACAATCAGGGAACAGATCATGGGTAGGGTCCTTTTACCAACAGGATTGAAGCCGTGGTTTTAACCGGGGAGCGAAGGTTCCAACAATTCACATATTTCGGCAATGATCAAGCACCGCTTTCGATCTCCTTGCGCCAGGGCGGGTTTGCACCGGATCTGGACACGGTCTTCGCGGCGACCAGAACACCAAATTCCAGTGCTTTATACAATTCAGACTGATCAATTTGAGGTAATCCGGTTTTGCCTAAAACACCGTTGGATCGCAAAGCTGAAAGCATGCCTGCATTAAATGCATCGCCCGCGCCAACCGTATCAACAACATCTGTTTCTGGTGCTGGAACGGATATATCATATCGACGGGTTAAGGCTCTGGCGCCAAGCTCTCCCCGGGTTAAAATAACGATCGAAGTGCCGTTTTTGATCCATACGGCCGCAGCTGCCTCAAAACTTTCACCGGGGCGCAGCCAGTCCAGATCTTCAACTGATACCTTGATAATGTCGCTGTTGGTCAACATCCGTTCAAGCCGCTCGCGATAGGCCTTTTCATCGGTAACGAATGACGGACGAATATTGGGGTCAAACGACATTACACGGGTTTGGCAATGGCGGGCCACAAGCGCTTCATAGGCCGTGCCGCAGGGTTCGGCGATCAGGCTGATGCCACCAAAATGCAACGCATCGACATTTTCAGGAAGTTCGGATTCAGGAAGATCGGGAATTGCGCCAAGATCAAGATTACGGCCAGCTGAATTTTCATCAAAAAACGAATAGGTGGCATCACCATTGTCAAACGTGACAAATGCCAGTGTGGTCGGGTGATCAGACCTCACGCAAAAATCTACACTCACCATTGATGCTTGCAAATGCCCGATTAGTTGCGCGCCGAACATATCGGTGGAAATGCCGGATAAAAATCCGGTATCCTCCCCAAGTCTGCCCAGCGCAATGGCGGTGTTGAACAGTGCTCCACCCGGCACCGGGACAAACGCCTTGCGGCCATCGCCAAGGTCTGTCGGCAGCATGTCAATCAGCGCCTCACCGCAACAGATAATCATTGGATTTTGCACCGTGCGAACTCATCCGTTTTAATCATGGTTATCAACCGGCTTCTCGCCAATATCATTGAGCAGAGTATCAACCGTTTCTTCGGCGGCGGCAAATGCGCCTTCAATCAGGCCGGGGCTTTGTTGAGCCGCTTCTGCGACTGAAAAATAGAGTCGCGCCTTAATCCGCGCCCGGCGCAGATTGTCAGGCAGGATTTCCGGGTGGGCTGGCGGGTTTGACAAATCAAGAGTTGAGCAAATCCATTGGTTTTGCGCCCAGTCCTCAATATGCAAGGCCGAGTATTCTCCTCCGATCTGCCCAAAACAACGAACCAGTTGCCGGTCAATCTCGCTTCGCAATTGTTGCGGATGAGCCTGGCGCATTTCATGCGGCCAGCCAACAAACCCAAATAAAATACCCTGCCCGCCTTCCGCCGGTGAATGATCATGCACCTCGACCATCGGTCCGAGCTGACTGGCAACCCGCCCGGAAAGCCCGGCATCACGCCAAAAGGGTGTGTCGTAAACAATCACCGCCTTGGCCTGTGTCGCCATCCATGTGGGGGTGGTTTCCATACCAGTGAGCAATGATTTATCGAGCGATGGCGACCAGTCTATGGTTTTCGCAGCCAGACGAAGCGGTATCGCGACAATCACCTGTGCTGCGTTAAAAATTGCCGGATTTTGGTCCGGTGGCACGATGGTGGAAACCTCCACCTTGTCACCCTGCACGCGAACCGAATTTACCGGTTGGCTGGTCTTTATCGTCCCCCCCGGCAACCGCCCGGCCAAAGCCTCAATCAAGGCCTGCGGTCCGCCCCTGATGCGACTGATGCCATGTTGACCGGCAAGAGGCTGGCGGCGCACCGGCGATTCATCTTCAAAATCAAGAACAGCATCGCCATCCTCAAATTGCCCGAATGTTTCAACACCCAGGCGCGTCAGCCATTTTGATATTATCGGCTGATAGACAGGCCAGACCCATGTTGGCCCGAGATCGGCAATAGCGCGCGTTGTTGCCGGGTCATAGACCGAATGAATACGCCCGCCGATACGCGCACTGGCCTCAAGAACAAGAACCTTCAATCCGGCATCACACAACAGATTGGCGCAGACGAGCCCCGAAAGACCGGCGCCAATAATAATAACATCCGTGTTCGGGGCCGGCCCTTTAGTCGTCATCGATTCGTTGTCTCTTTTTGCAACCGCAAGATTAGGGGTAATTGCAAGAGATTAGCAATTGCCAGTGATGGAAGATCGGATATGATTTGAATATCACCAAAAACCACATCGCAATCTGGAGGCACAAATGGACCTGAATGCCGATTTTGACATCCGCGCTGTGGTTCACGGGGCAATAATGCCGTGGCAACAATCTCCGATGGCCGGGGTTGAACGGCGTATGCTCGACCGCATCGGTGATGAGGTGGCGCGGGCAACAACAATCGTTCGTTATGCGCCCAAAAGCCACTTTTCTGCGCATGTACATTCTGGCGGCGAAGAATTTTTTGTGCTCGACGGTGTGTTTCAGGACGAGCATGGTGATTATCCAGCGGGCAGTTATGTTCGCAATCCACCGCAATCATCGCACACGCCGGGGTCCGAACACGGGTGCACCATTTTTGTCAAACTCTGGCAGTTCGACCCGGAAGACCGCAATCCGGTACGGCTGGATACCAACGCGATGATATTTGATGCCGACCCGGCCCGCCCGGGTGTCGAGGTCATGGGACTATTCCGGGATGATCTGGAGCAAGTGTCACTTGAAAAATGGTTGCCCGGCAGCAAAATCGAACTGGCCTCGCCTGCTGGCCTGGAAGTACTGGTTCTCGAAGGTGGATTTGAAGAAGGGGATGAAAAGTTCGAGACTCAATCCTGGTTGCGGTTGCCAAAAGGTTCCACATCCCATGCGATCGCCGGACCCAAAGGGGTAAAACTCTGGATCAAGCGCAACCATCTCGCCAGGGCACCAAAGGCGCCTGCACAATAATTGCGTTCAGCTGTTGCTTATCTGAAACAATGTGAACAGGCCAAGGCCAATTGTTGCAACCCCGATGGTCGATTGTATCCCGTTGTACAGCCAGGTCATGTGGCGGGCTGCGCGCATCGGGATAGCGATAACAAACGAAAACAGCCCCATGCCAAAAATCGAACCGACGCCAAATATGGCAATATAAACCAGACCAAGCCAGGGCGATGTCAGGGTTTGCAAAGTCAGCAAGATCAAGGCGGCAGAACCGGCCATTCCGTGCATTAAGCCAACCAGAAGGGCGCGGATTGGAAATCCTTCAGGATGATTGTGGTGATGACTTTCAGGATTGTGCTGTGCGGCAGGTTCGCCCCGATGGGAATGGGCATGGAAGTGGCGTTTTCCATCCTCATGGGAATGGCTGTGAAAATGAACCCGTTCGCGCATCATCCGCCACAACACATCCCCGCCAAGAAAGATCAGCATTATGCCAACGGCAAATTCAATTCCCTTAACAATGTGCTCGGGAACGATATTGGCAACAAACAGCACAATCGAACCAAACAGGAACAGGGTCAGCGTATGGCCAAGCCCCCAGGCCGCCCCCTGTTTTATTACCTGCCAGACAGAATTACTGCGCGTTGCAAGGGATGCAACCGCTGCCACATGATCGGCCTCTATCGCATGACGCATGCCTAACAAAAATCCCAGAAACAGGATGGATATCATATTATTTGTTCCCTGGGCCGGACAACTGGATTTCAGAAGAACACTCATGCGCGAGCAAAAGGCATTCTTCAATAGCTAAATCCGGAAATTAAATTTTTCCCCGCTGTTATGCGGTGATAAATTAACCATTTGCGACAAGGAACCGCAGTGCTGGTTGCGCGAGAGTTTTCAGTATTTGCAAATCAATTGATCAATATCAATGAAGGCGCTTTCAAGCGGGCCTATCCAACGGTGCAATAATTTCGCTTGCCCGGATTTCTACATTCAATGCAATTAACAGCCCGCATATCTGCTTACAAAATTACCCGGCAGGCAATGCGTCGGGTAGTGCGGGGTTTGGCAATATTGACAGCCGCTTTGTTTTTAATAAGCCAAACACTCGTGGCTGGCGCCAGCGCCGTTGAATATTGCGATATTGTCGAGGTGGAATTGCGCGCCGGCACACAATCTCACCCCAGCCAACCCGGATTCTACAGCCACGACAATGGGGAAGATTGCAGCATTTGCCTCATTTGCGCTCTTGGCGGTCGACCCGGATCAAGCCTGTTGCCGACATTGAACGAAACTCACAATCCCAACGAGTATGCAACGGTGTTTTTCGTTGCAAGACCGATAAATATCGGCGCCCGACTTCAACAATTCCGGTTGAACAATCGCGGCCCCCCTTTAACGGACATCAAGAATAAAATGCCATCAACAAATACTGCAATGGTGCAACCCATTGCCGCTTCAATTGTCCTAACCTCCTCCCGACCGAACACATTTCATAAAGACATTTTGTCAATTGCGACGATCTCCGGCCCAATCGGGAGACCCCCATGGTCGTAATTTCCCGCACCCCTTCATGGTTCAGAATTCCTGCCCGATTCCTTACCGCCCTGCTGGTCGTATTCACCGCGTTGACCGGCGCCGCGATTGCAAACGGCAAACCGGTATTGAGCCGGTTTATCGCCAAGGTTCCGGTGGGCGATCTGGTCAAGGGTGCGACATCTTATGGTTCTGTGCGTCGGGATTTGCCGGTCGCCGAAATATTCAAAGGCAAACAATCGCTTGGTTATGCGTTTGTGACGTCGGATTTTGTCAGCACCACCGGTTATTCCGGCAAGCCCATTCATGTATTGGTGGCGATTGACCAGCAAGGCAAATTGTTGCGCGCCAAACTGGTCAAACATTCGGAACCGATCGTGCTGGTCGGCATACCCGAACGCAAGATCAAGGCGCTGACCGAAAGCTATTCCGGTTTTGATGTGGTCGCGGAAGTCGCCGAGAGCGGTTCAGGTCACGATCTGGAAATCATTTCCGGGGCTACGGTAACGGTGATGATCATCGATGATTCAATCATTCGATCCAGCATCAAGGTTGCACGCGCGCTTGGCCTTGGCGGGCTGAAAGCCACGGTCGCATCAACCGATCCGCAATATGTGGTCGATACAAAAAACACCGCAATCATCGATTGGGCAACGCTTACCGGCGAGGGTTCTGTTCGCAAACTGTCTCTGGATGTTGGCCAGATCAATGCGGCATTTGAAAAAACCGGGAACCTTCGCGCCATCAAACGGGCTGAACCGGGTGCGCCTGATGCGGCCTATATCGATATGAATACGGCGCTTGTCTCAGTGCCATCCATTGGCCGAAGCCTGCTCGGTGATGCCGAATTCAAGAATTTGCAAAACTGGCTGGAAGACGGCGAGCAGGCCATCATGCTGATGGGGCGCGGCCGCTATTCATTTAAGGGTTCGGGTTATGTGCGCGGCGGAATTTTTGATCGTATCCAGCTTATTCAGGACGAAAACTCGGTGCGTTTTCGTGACCGGCAACATCGCCGGATAGGCGACATTGCAGCCGACGGCGCGCCGACTTTTACCGAGATCGACCTGTTCAAAATACCGGCGGATTCCGGTTTTGACGTAAGCAAACCATGGCGGATTCAATTACTGGTTCAGCGGGCCACAGGGCCGGTGGAAAAGACATTTATTACCTTCGATCTGGGGTATAATCTGCCCGCCAAATATCTCGTACCGGTTCAATCCCCCAATGTCACACCCGCCGCCCTGCCACCGGACAATGATAGCGAGGCCCGGGCGCAACTGTGGAAACGTATCTGGATCGAAAAACAGGTTGAAATCGGCATTCTGCTGACGATGCTTTTGATTCTGACCGGCGCTTTCTTCTTCCAGAAACAGGTCACCGTCAGCGAGCGCGCCTTTTTCTGGTTCCGCATGAGCTTCCTGACCGTAACGCTGGTATTTATCGGCTGGTATGCCAATGCCCAATTGTCGGTTGTGAATTTGATGGCTCTTGGGGCTTCTTTGAAAGAAGGATTTACCTGGGATGCCTTCCTGCTTGATCCGCTGGTGTTCATCCTTTGGGTGTCTGTGGCAACGGCCCTGTTGTTTTGGGGACGGGGGGCATTTTGCGGCTGGTTATGCCCGTTTGGCGCGTTGCAGGAACTGAGCAATCGCATCGCCCGGTTTTTCAAGGTTCCGCAATGGACCCTGCCATGGGGCCTGCATGAACGTTTGTGGCCGCTGAAATACATGATTTTTCTGGGACTTTTTGGCCTGTCGCTGGCGTCAATTCCGCTGGCTGAACAATATGCCGAAATAGAACCGTTCAAAACCGCCATCATTCTCAAGTTTCAGCGCGGTTGGCCCTTCCTGCTGTTTGTCGCAGTTATTCTGGGTGCCGGCCTTTTCATAGAGCGGTTTTACTGCCGCTATCTTTGCCCGTTGGGCGCAGCGCTCGCCATTCCCGGTCGCATGCGCATGTTCGACTGGCTCAAACGCTACAAGGAATGCGGAAGCCCCTGCCAGATTTGCGCCCACGAGTGCTTTGTTCAGGCGATTCATCCGACCGGCGAAATCAACCCGAATGAGTGTTTGTCCTGCCTGCATTGCCAGGTCGTTTATCAGGATGATCACAAATGTCCCGTGCGTATCAAAGTTCGAAAATCACGGGAAAAAATAGCCCGGAGCAATGCCCAGTCGGCAGAAGCCCGGGTCAAGTTCACCCACACCCCCAAGACATTGGCAACAAAGGAGAGCTGATATGTCTAATACAACAAAAAACAATACCGGGCTTACAAGGCGCGATATTCTCACCGGACCCGGCAAAGGCGCTGTCATCGCCGGGACCATAGCTGCAACCGGTGCAAGCAGCGCTGCGCTGTTGTCATCAACAGCCGTGCCCGCCGCGGCTGCCGCCAACAAGGCAGTTATTGAACCCGGCCAGCTTGATGAATATTACGGCATCTGGTCTTCCGGCCAAACCGGTGAAGTACGCATTATCGGCGTCCCTTCAATGCGTGAACTCATGCGTATTCCGGTGTTTAACCGTGAATCTGCCACCGGCTGGGGGCAAACAAATGAATCGAAAAAAATCCTGACTGAAGGCCTTTTGCCAGAAACAAAGGAGTTTCTGGCCAAACGCGGTTGGGATACCTATCACAATGGCGATCTTCACCACCCGCATCCATCTTTCACCGATGGCACCTATGATGGCCGTTATATTTTCGTCAACGACAAGGCCAATACCCGTGTTGCCCGTATTCGTGTGGATGTGATGAAATGTGACAAGATCATCGAAATCCCCAACGCAACCGATATTCACGGACTACGTCCGCAGAAATATCCGCGCACCGGCTATGTGTTTGCCTGCGCCGAACACCGGGTACCGCTGGTTAATGACGGCAGCATTCTCGATAGTCCAAAGGATTATGTCGGCATGTTTACTGCCGTTGACGGCGATACAATGGAAATCGCCTGGCAGGTTATTGTCGATGGCAACCTTGATAATGTGGATGCTGACTATCAGGGCAAATACGCCATTGCCTCGAGTTACAACTCCGAAGGTGGTGTGAACCTGGCAGAAATGATGGCAAGCGAAATGGACCACGCTGTGGTCTTTGATATTGCCCGTATTGAGGCCGCGATTGCCGCTGGAAAATATCAGACCCTCAACGGTGTGAAAGTTGTCGATGGCCGCAAGGGAAGTGATCTGACCGTCTATATCCCGATCCCCAACAGCCCGCACGGGGTGAACTCTTCACCAGACGGCAAATATGTGATGATCAACGGCAAACTGTCGCCAACAGTATCGGTCATTCAGTTTGACAAGATCGAAGCTGTGTTCCAGGGCGCAGACCCGCGCTCGTGTGTGGTTGCGGAACCGGAACTGGGTCTTGGCCCGCTCCATACCGCGTTTGACGGCAAGGGCAACGGTTATACTACCTTGTTCCTCGACAGCCAGATGTGCAAATGGAACATCGACAAGGCAATCCGCAAATTTGCCGGCGAGGACGTTGATCCGATCATCGCCAAAACCGATGTGCAATATCAGCCGGGCCACAACCACACATCGATGGGTGAAACCAACGAGGCCGACGGCAAGTGGCTGGTGTCGCTCAATAAGTTTTCCAAGGACCGGTTCATTAATGTCGGGCCCCTGAAACCGGAAAACGATCAGCTGATGGACATTTCCGGCGAAAAACCGGAAGTGGTGCATGATGGTTCAACCTTTGCCGAGCCGCATGACTGCGTCATCGTTCACCGTTCCAAGTTCAATCCACTGAGCATCTGGAAACGTGACGACCCAATGTGGGAAGATGCCCGCAAACAGGCGGCTGCAGACGGGGTTGACCTTGAAGAAGGTGCCGACGAACCTATCCGCGATGGCAACAAGGTACGGGTCTACATGACCTCGGTTGCACCGGAGTTTTCAATGGAAAAATTCACGGTGAAACAGGGCGATGAGGTGACCATCTACATCACAAACCTTGATGATGTGGACGACCTGACCCACGGCTTCACCCTTGGCAATCACGGTATTGCGATGGAAATCGGACCGCAGGCAACCGCGTCTGTCACCTTCACCGCAGACCGTCCCGGTGTGTACTGGTATTATTGCCAGTGGTTCTGCCATGCACTCCATCTGGAAATGCGCGGCCGTATGCTGGTTGAACCGGCGTAAATAACAAGGAATATCGC
>JALTNS010000318.1:0-853 GCA_027000565.1 Rhizobiaceae bacterium
ATATTTTGGTGTGCCTACCCTTTATGCGGCACTGCTGGATGCGCTGAAGGGTGAAAAACCGGCGGGCGCAGAAAATCTGCGGCTCAGCGTTTCCGCCGGCGAAGCGCTGCCGCGCAATATTGGTGAACAATGGCAAGAATTATTTGGCAGCGAAATCATCGACGGGGTTGGTTCAACCGAACTGTTGCATATTTTCCTGTCCAACACACCCGGCGATGTCTCCTATGGCGCATCGGGCGTGGCAGTTCCTGGTTACGGGTTACGGCTGGTCGACGAGGGAGGAAACGATGTGAATGACGGAGAAATCGGCGAACTTCTGGTCAACGCACCATCGGCTGCGGAAAAATACTGGAATCAGCGGCAGAAAAGCCGCGATACTTTTGAAGGAAACTGGACCCGCACCGGCGACAAATACACAAGGCAGACCGACGGCCGTTATATTTATGGCGGACGCACCGATGATATGTTCAAGGTATCCGGCATCTGGGTTTCACCGTTTGAAGTCGAACAGGCGCTGGCCAGCCACGAGGCAGTGCTTGAGGCGGCGGTTGTTGCCGCCGAAGACGAAAACAAACTGATAAAACCGAAAGCCTTTGTGGTATTGGCATCCGGCGCCAATACCGGGAACCTTGACGAAGAACTCAAAGAGCACGTCAAAAAAACCATCGGCAAGTGGAAATATCCGCGCTGGATCGAGGTGGTCGATGAATTGCCAAAAACCGCCACCGGCAAGGTGCAGCGGTTCAAATTGCGAAATTAAAGCGGGTGAACAAACTCTCTCTTTCGTCATCCCTGCCGCCTGAGCAAAGCGAAGAAGAGCCGGGACCTAGACAGTCTGGCCGCAAGGGCGGCC
>JALTNS010000318.1:863-3836 GCA_027000565.1 Rhizobiaceae bacterium
CCAATGGCCGTGAGCGAATTAGTACGAAAGTGATTCCATCAATTGATGAAGCGCTCTAATGCCACTCTCCTGCCAATGAGACACAGAAATGGTTGAATCAATTTCAGTAGCTTCGCACCATCAAGCCCGGCCTGTACCGGCAGCCCGGCATAGTGGGTCCCGGCTCTCGCTTTGCTCGGCCGGGATGACGAATTTGGTGTTCTTTGATTTCGGCCAGTTTTTTGAGTAAGTGGAAATAGAGGTTTAGTGTTGACATGTGGCAAACCGGAAAATCAATTATTCTCACCATCGATGGCGCAAAACTCGAAGCTGCGTGTTTTGGCCCCTCCCCCGGTGATGCGCCAACAATCGTGCTGTTGCACGAGGGGCTGGGTTGTGTGGCGCTTTGGCGTGACTTCCCCAAACAGCTGGTACGTGCCACCGGCCACGGCGTTTTTGTTTTCTCACGACAGGGATACGGGCAATCCGGCCCTTGCAAGTTACCGCGCCCGCTCGACTATATGACGACTGAAGCGGTTGAGGTGCTGCCGATGATGCTGGACAAAATAGAGTTTCAACAAGGCACGCTGTTTGGCCACAGCGATGGCGCTTCAATTGCCGCCATACACGCGGGAAAAATCAGCGATCAACGCGTTCAGCGTATTGTTCTGATGGCCCCGCATTTTTTTGCGGAAAGTGAAGGTCTTGCCTCCATTCGCGCCGCCAAAGAAGCCTATGAAAAGGGCGGACTGAAACCGAAACTTGCGCGTTATCATGGCAATGTCGATAATGCCTTTTACGGCTGGAATGATGCCTGGCTCGACCCGCGCTTTGAGCAATGGAACATTGAAGCCGTGCTGCCGGGTATCAATATCCCGGTCATGGCCATTCAGGGCGCCGATGATCAATATGGCACAATTGCGCAAATTGATGTGATTGAGAAAAGTGTGCAAGGCCCGTTTGCGCGCCATATTCTGGCAGATTGTAAACACTCACCGTATCTCGATCAGGCAGAGAGAGTATTGGAACTGGTTGGGGAGTTTGTTCAACCCGATGTCGGTTGCTTCTAGCGCTTCATCATTTGATGGAATTACTCTCGGTTTAATTCGCTCACGGCCATTCGTGCTGCGCACGGCCTCCGCGGGGGCGGCGCACAGGCACCGGGCCGCCCTTGCGACCAGACTGTTTCCGTATAAACGTGAAACAGTCTAAATTTTATTCCAAAAGAAAATTCAGTCGAGCGTCGGTTTTTGAAGGGGTGATTTCAACAATTTCGGCAGTCACGACATTTTCCGCAACAAACGGGTCTTCGTTTACTCTCGATTGCAGGTCGGCCAGCGATATATTATGGGCGATGACCCCGCCCCCCAATCCGGGCTGAAGGCTGCCGGTCAGCAAAAACACACCGTCATCAAAGCCGCGTTTGATCCATTCCTTGTGGCCTTCCATAAACTGGCCGGCCAAACCTTTGTTTTCTGAAAACTTGAGCAATATGATAAACATCAGTTTGTCCTTCCCTTTCCCTCAAACTCCTAAATAGCGCTGCAGGGCATCGCGGTCGGCGCGCAGTTCGTCGGACGTGCCCGACCAGACAATCTTGCCGCGCTCGATGATGAAATTGCGATCGGCGATTTTCAAAAGATCAGAAAGGTTTTTATCAACCACCAGAATGGAGATGTTCTCCTGGCGGATTTGCCGGATTGCCGCCCAGATTTTCTGCCGCACCAGCGGTGCCAGCCCTTCGGTCGCCTCATCCAGTATCAACAGTTTCGGATTGGTCATCAAAGCCCGGCCAATCGCCAGCATCTGCTGTTCGCCGCCGGACAGCAAATTGCCCATCGACGAGCGCCGTTCGGCCAGTTCGGGAAACAAATAAAACACCCGCTCAACCGTCCACGGGTCTGATACCTCAAGATGATTGCTGGCGGTGGCCACCAGATTTTCCCAAAGCGACAGATTGGGAAAAATCTGCCGCCCCTCGGGCACCAGTCCAAGGCCAAGATTGGCAATTTTGAACGAGGGTTGTCCGACCAGTTCAACCCCGTCAAATGTAACAGACCCGGCCGTTGGTGATACAATTCCCATCACTGAATTGATTGTGGTGGTTTTGCCCATGCCGTTTCGGCCAAGCAGTGTTGCCACCTCGCCGGTGCCAAATTCAAGGTCGATACCAAACAGCGCCTGCGATGAGCCATAATGGGTGGTGAGAGAAGATATTTTCAGCATCCCCGTCACTCCTCCCCGAGATAGGCGTGGCGGACATCCGCATTGCCGCGAATTTCTTCCGGTGCGCCCGTGGCGATGATTTTGCCGTAAACCAGTACAGAAATCCGGTCGGCGAGGGCAAAAACCGCATCCATGTCATGCTCGATCAGCAATATGGTTCGATTGCCTTTCAGGGTTTTCAAAAAAGCCACCATGGTCGCCGATTCTTCCGGCCCAAGGCCTGCCATCGGTTCATCCAGCAACATCATATCCGCGCCCGATGCCAGCGCCACGGCGATTTCCAACTGCCGGTGCTCGCCATGCGACAACGCCCTGGCCGGTTCATCGGCGCGAGTTTCAAGCCCGACCATTTGCAACATTTCCAGTGCCTTTTTGCGCAGATGGTCAATTTTTGCCACCGGGCGCCAGAACCGGAACGAATGGCCGTCATGGGCCTGCACTGAAAGCGAGACATTTTCCAGAACCGACATCGACATGATCAGCGAGGTGATCTGGAACGAACGGGTAATGCCCAGCCGCGCCCGCGCATGGGCCGGTTTGTGGGTAATATCGACGCCATTGAAATGAATAGCCCCCGCATCGGGCTGCACGGCTCCGCAAAGTTGCGAAATCAGCGTGGTTTTTCCCGCGCCGTTTGGTCCGATGATGGCGTGAATTTCACCCTGCTCCACCTCAAGATTCACATCGTCAGTGGCATTCACTCCTCCGAAACGCTTGTTCAATCCGGAAACCTGCAACACCGTCGCCATCTACTTGCCCCCGCCCTTG
>JALTNS010000319.1:0-2318 GCA_027000565.1 Rhizobiaceae bacterium
GAAAAATCAGCTATATTGCGCCCAATGCCGACCCGAAAACCCGCACATTCCGGGTGGAAATTGAAATGGACAACAAGGATCGTGATCTGCGTGACGGGGTGACCGCATCCACCATTGTCAATCTTGAGCCGACCAAGGCCTACAGGGTCAAGGCCTCATGGCTGACCCTTGCAGACAATGGTGATATAGGCCTGCGCGGCGTTGGCGAGGAAAACAGGGTATTCTTCGTGCCGGTCAAGATATTGTCGCAAGATCAGGATGCGATGTGGGTAACCGGAGTTAAACCTGAATCCCGCATTATCACACTTGGGCAGGAATATGTTTCTGCCGGCGAGGTGGTCGAGCCGGTACTGGTGAATCGCGAGGCTGCCGCGAAGGGTGCCGCAAGCGTGACCCAGATCGCAGGAGCCAGCCAATGATCGGTGGACTTGAAAACATATTAAACAGGCCGAAAACGGTTCTCACCTTGATGGCGGTGATGATCATTGCCGGAATTGTCTCCTATATCACGATCCCCAAGGAAGCCAATCCTGACATAGATGTGCCGGTCTATTTTGTGACCGTCAACCAGCAGGGAATCTCACCAGGTGATGCGGAACGGCTGCTGGTACGACCGCTGGAGACCAGCCTTCGCGGGCTTGACGGATTGAAGGAAATTACCGCTATTGCCGGTCAGGGTTATGCGGCAATTGTGCTGGAGTTCACAATTGAAACTGACAAGAATATTGTGTTGGCCGATATTCGCGACAAGGTCGATCAGGCGCAGGCAAAATTGCCAAGCGATGCGGACGAACCGATCATTGCGGAAACCAGCTTTTCCTTGCTGCCAACGATTGTGGTCACGCTTTCCGGTCAGGTTCCCGAACGCACGCTCTATTCGTTTGCCCGTGGGTTGAAGGACGAACTTGAGTCGATTTCAACAGTGCGTCAGGCCAATCTGTCGGGCAATCGCAACGAAATGCTTGAGGTCATGCTTGATCTCGAAAAACTTGAATCCTACGATATTACCCAGACGGAACTATTAAATGCCCTGTCACAAAACAATCAGCTTGTTCCGGCAGGTTTTCTGGATGACGGTGCAGGCCGCTTCAATGTTAAGGTGCCGGGGCTGGTTGAAAACGCCCGCGATGTCTATTCAATCCCGATCAAGCAAAATGGCGAGGGTGTGGTCACTCTTGGCGAAGTTGCGGAAATCCGCCGGACATTTCAGGATCCGTCAAACTTCACCCGGGTGAATGGCGAACCGGCAATATCGGTCCAGGTGGTCAAGCGCATCGGCACCAACATCATTGCCAATAATGAAGAAGTGCGCCGGGTGGTCAAGGAATTCTCCAAAGACTGGCCTTCAACCATCAAGGTCAACTTTTTGCTTGATGAATCGAGTTTTATCAACGAAGTGCAAGGCTCCCTGCAATCTTCGATCCTGACCGCCATTGCACTGGTAATGATTGTGGTCGTGGCCTCGCTCGGGCTGAAATCCGGTCTGATGGTCGGTCTTTCGATTCCCGTATCCTTCATGGTTGGTTTTCTGATCCTGTCAGCAGCCGGAATGACCATGAGCATGATGGTAATGTTCGGCATGGTACTGACTGTTGGCATGCTGGTCGATGGAGCCATCGTGGTGACGGAATATGCCGATCGCAAAATGGCGGAAGGCATGCCGCCGAAAGAGGCGTATCATCGCTCGGCGAGGCTGATGTTCTGGCCGGTGGTTTCATCCACCGCAACCACACTGGCGGCATTTCTGCCAATGTTGTTGTGGCCTGGCGTACCGGGCGAATTCATGAGCTATCTGCCAATCATGGTGATCATTGTCTTGTCAGCATCGCTGATGACCGCGCTGATCTTTCTGCCGACCACCGGAACCCTGATTGGCCACGTTTCAGTTTGGGCAAGCAGGAATGCCTCCTGGCTGCTGAGCGGTGTGGTTGGCATTGCGCTGACTGCTATTGCGGTATTCGTTCTGGCGTTTCCGGCGCTCAACGCAATCATTGGATTTGGCCTTGAAAATATCATGGCGGCCATAGGCGGCATTGCCAGTCAGCAACAGTTTGATTTCCCGGTGTGGCAGATTTCCCTTGCGGTTGCCGGACTTGTGGCAATCGCCCTGGCGATTGTGCTTATGCCGTTTGTCTCGCGTTTTGTTCGCTGGCGTCAGGCACAACCGGTCAAGGTTGACAAGGTCGCGCTGATGCTTTCATCCAGCGAGCGGCTGAACATTTCAAAAATACCCGGTGTGCTTGGCACCTATATGTGGGTTTTGAAAAAACTCACCGGCAACCTGTTGGGCAATGCCGTGGTATTGGTGGCCGTTATTG
>JALTNS010000319.1:2328-3820 GCA_027000565.1 Rhizobiaceae bacterium
GCGTTGACAGTCGCGGTATTTGCTCGCTTTGGCGATAATAATGCCGGCGTCGAGTTTTTTGTTGATGAAGAACCTGATGTGGCAATTGTGCTGGTCTCGGCCCGCGGAAACCTTTCGGCAACCGAAATTCGCGATCTGGTCGGAGAAGTGGAAGCGCGTGTTTTGCGTATTCCCGGCATCGACAATGTGATCATGACATCATCTGCACCAGGCGGCGGTGGCGGTGGTGGCGGCAACAATGTTATTGGCGGCATTCAAGACAAGCCGGCAGATGTGATAGGCGAGTTGCAGATTGAACTGTCAGACTATTGCTGTCGGCCAAAAGCGGTTGATATTTTCAAGGAAATCGACGCAAAAACAGCGGATCTGGCTGGCATGCGGGTGGAAGTCCGCAAAATCGAAGGCGGGCCGCCTACAGGAAAAGACCTGCGCCTTCAGATCAAGTCGACCAATTATGACGAGATGGTTGCCGCGGTGGAACGGGTGCGCAAGCAGGTTGACAAGATGAACGGTCTGAAAGACCAGGAAGATTCAAGACCGCTTCCTGGTATTGAATGGCAACTGAGCGTCAACCGCGAGGAGGCCGGACGTTACAATGCCGGTATTGTTGCCATTGGCTCAATGGTTCAACTGGTCACCAATGGTGTCTTAATCGGCAAATACCGCCCCGATGATTCCGATGACGAGGTTGAAATCAGGGTTCGTTTGCCAAAACAGCAACGCACGCTTGACCAGCTGACCCAGCTCAGATTGCGTACCGAGAATGGCCAGGTGCCCCTGTCAAACTTCGTCACGCGCACGGCTCAACCCAAAGTATCGTCGATTACCCGTCGTGACGGGCTTTATTCAATGAGCGTCAAGGCAAACCTGATCAAGGATTTTGAGGAAAACGGCAAGGCTATCACACCGGATGATAAGGTTGCGGAATTGCAGACATGGCTTGATACGCAAAAATGGCCGTCCAGCATTCAGTTCCGTTTCCGTGGTGCGGACGAGGAACAAAGGGAATCGGGCGAGTTCCTCGCCAGGGCTGCGGCCATTGCGCTGTTCTTGATGTTCATCATTCTGGTGACTCAGTTCAATTCATTTTACCAGACATTCCTGACCCTATCGACAGTGATACTTGCCGTGGTCGGGGTGTTGATCGGGTTGATGGTGACGGGGCAGAAATTTTCGATCCTGATGACCGGAACCGGGGTTGTGGCTCTCGCCGGCATTGTCGTTAACAACGCTATTGTGTTGATCGACACCTATAACCGTATGCGCTCGGAAGGTGTGGAGCCGCGTGAAGCGATCCTCAAAACTTCTGCCCAGCGAATGCGCCCGATCATGTTGACCACAATTACCACCATTCTTGGCCTGGTGCCGATGGCCATGCAGATCAATATGGATTTCTTCAACCAGTCAATTCTTGTGGGTGGCATTACCTCAATCTGGTGGGTGCAGCTTTCCACTTCGGTTATTTCCGGGCTGGCATTTTCAACGGTACTGA
>JALTNS010000320.1 GCA_027000565.1 Rhizobiaceae bacterium
TGAGGGAGTGTTATATGGATCAATTGAAGCAGTTCTTGATCGCGAACAGGGTCATAATTGCTGGCTGACGCTAGCCTTTCGCGAGGGCAAAAACCGCGAGGTAAAAAAAGTGCTGGCTCACCTTGGTCTTGAGGTCAATCGGCTGATCCGCATTTCCTACGGGCCATTTCAATTGGGCGATCTTGCGCCAGGTGCGTTGAGCGAAATTCGCGGAAGAACCCTGCGCGACCAACTGGGCGAGCGGCTAATTGGTCAATCTGGGGCAAATTTTGATGCACCTTTGGTCAATCAAATAACCCCGGAAAAATCAGCGGCCAAAAAACCCGGCGATAAAAAGGCTGCACGATCAAAGCGAAAAGGACCGACAGACAGGGCTGAACTTTTATCAAGGCTCGATACCAAACCAAATACCGGCAGACCCACGGGGGACAAAAATCGATCACGCTCCGGGAAGGCCCGTAAAAAACCAACCCGCGACAGGAAAGCGTCCCATGCGGATCGTCGGCGGTGAGTTCCGCGGGCGCAAGTTACTGTCGCCAAACTCCCAGAATATCCGCCCGACCACAGATCGCATCAAAGAGAGCCTGTTTAATGTGCTCGTTCACAATTATCCAGAATATCTCAAACAGACCCGGGTGCTTGATCTGTTTGCCGGAACCGGCGCATTGGGTATAGAAGCTCTGTCACGCGGCGCCGGATTTTGTCAGTTCGTCGAAAACTCCGCCGAGGGTGTCGGGATTTTGCGCAAAAATCTGAACAAGATCGGTTTGAACGAGCGCACATCGATTGTTAAATCTGACGCAACACACCTTGCAACCATTGGCTCACAGACACCGTTTAATCTTGTTTTTGCAGACCCGCCCTATAGCAAGGGGTTCGGGGAAAAAGCCGCAGCATGCCTGATTTCTGGCCAATGGCTTACAGCACAGGCAATCCTGGTACTCGAAGAGAATCCAAAAAACGCACCTGATCAACTGCCGGGGTTTGAACGGTTATACCAAAAGACATGTGCTGGAACAGCAATTGGTATTTTTCGTATAGACGGATCCACATGAGCACCATATCAATTGATATAACGAAAAAGTAACGTGCAACATATTATTACCCAACTATATTGAGATTACAGCAAATGACCTGACAATCGCCTGTCGCGATCGTCTGTTAGCCTGCCGCTTTAACTGGAGTTTTTATGCTTACACAAATATCACGGGCTGTCATTCGCTCGCTTTTGGTCGCGCCCGTTGTCCTGGTTGCCGGGTTGACTACCCTTGCGCCCACTTCCGCACTGGCAAAAACGGACAATACCAGCCTTGAAACCTTCGGGCCCAAAGTCACAAGTTTTACACTCTCCAATGGGCTGGAAGTGGTTGTCATTCCTGATCGAAGAGCGCCGGTTGTTACCCACATGATCTGGTACCGGGTGGGGTCTGCCGATGAACTGCCGGGGAAATCCGGCATTGCTCATTATACTGAACATTTGATGTTCAAGGGCACAAAAACTGTTCCTGCCGGGGTGTTTTCAGCCAAGGTCGCCGAGATTGGTGGTCAGGAAAATGCGTTTACCAGCACCGATTACACCGGCTACTATCAAAAAATTACTCCGCAGGCCCTGGAAGAAATGATGCGGCTTGAAGCCGACCGGATGTCCAATCTGGTGCTGACCGATGAGACCGTATTGCCGGAACGCGACGTTATTCAGGAAGAGCGCCGGTCGCGAACCGATAATAATCCGGGCTCACAATTGGGCGAAGCCGTACAAGCGGCACTTTATCTAAACCATCCCTATGGCATTCCGGTAATTGGTTGGGCGCACGAAGTTCAGGCACTAACCAAAGATGACGCAATTGCGTTTTATAACAAGTATTACACCCCCAATAACGCGGTTTTGGTGGTCGCCGGAGACGTATCAGCTGATGAAGTCAAGATACTGGCCGAAAAAACCTACGGCAAGGTCGCCCGGCGGGCAGAACCTGGAAAAAGGATGCGCCCGCAGGAACCGGAACCACGAGCCGCCAGAACAGTATCCTTGAGCGATGCACGGGTAACGTCTCCCAGTTGGCAACGCACTTTTTTAGTCCCCTCTTACACTACCGCAAAACCTGGTGAAGCAGAAGCACTTGATATTCTTGGTGAAATCCTCGGTGGTTCCTCCACGAGTCGGCTATACAAGCAGCTGGTGATCAAGTCCAAACTGGCTGCAAGCGCCGGCGGATATTATCAGGGCAGCTCGCTCGATGATACCCGCTTCATGATCTATGGCACGCCGCGTCAAGGAGTAACACTGGAACAGCTTGAAGCTGAAATTGAAAAAGTCGTCAATGATCTGCTAAAGAATGGTGTCACCGACAAAGAGGTTGCGCGCGGCATAAACCGGCAACTTAAATCCGTAATATTTGCCCGCGATAGCCAAAGCACATTGGCCCGCATCTATGGCGCATCTTTGATGGTTGGTGAAACGTTGGAGGATATTGAACAGTGGCCTTCCAGAATTTCAAAAGTCACCGCTGATGACGTAAATGCCGCTGCACGAAAATATTTGAAGATCACCCGTTCTGTGACCGGTTATCTTCGCCCCGAAAAAGGACGGAGTTAAACGATGAACAATATTCTAGTCAAGCTGGCTGATGCCAGATCAATCGCACAAACAACCATTGCAGCAACATTTGTTGCCTTGGCCTTGCTGATTGTTGCACCAATTTCGACTGCAAATGCTGTCGAAATCCAGACAGTAACCTCTCCCGGTGGCATAAAAGCATTGCTGGTCGAAAACTATACCGTGCCGTTGATTGCCGTGTCGATGTCATTTGCCGGTGGTTCCACTCAGGAAAGCAATGACAAAGTAGGTGTAACCAACCTGTTGTCTTCGCTTCTTGATGAGGGTGCCGGAGATATTAAAAGCGAAGAATTTCAATTAAAACTGGATGATCTCGGTGTCGAACTGGGATTTGATGCGTCCTATGATTCATTTACCGGCCGATTGAAAACCCTGCGCAGCACAAAAGACGAAGCATTTGAAATGCTGCGCCTTGCTTTGACTGAACCAAGGTTTGACGAAGAACCAATTGAGCGAATGCGCGCTGCCCAGCTGTCGATTCTGCAAAGGTCGATCAAAAAACCAAATGTGATTGCCGCCAAGGCCTGGCGGAAATCTGTGTTTGGCGACCACCCCTATGCCCGTACGGTGGGCGGTACTATTGAAACCATCAATAAAATTACCCGTGAAGATATTGTTGCCATGCACAAAAAATTGCTGGCAAAAGACAATCTGGTAATTGGCGTCGTGGGTGCCATCAATGCAAAAGAACTGGGTGAAATGCTGGATAAGGTATTCGGCGGATTGCCGGAAAAGGCAGATATCAAACCAATACCGGAAGCCAAACTTAATATAGGCGAGGCCCGGACGGTGGAACTTGACTTGCCGCAGTCGATCATCCGCTTGGTGTTTGATGGTATCAAGCGGGAAGACAAGGATTTTTACGCAGCCTATCTGATGAACTATATCCTCGGCGGCGGCTCGTTTTCCTCAAGGCTTTATACCGAGATTCGTGAAAAGCGCGGCCTCGCCTATGGTGTTTATACCTATCTTGGCACTCAGGACCGGGCCGGGTTTGTTGGTGGCGGCACAGCCACCAGGGCCGACCGGGCCGATGAAACCATCAAGATTATGCTGGCCGAAATTGACCGCATGGCCAAAGATGGACCCAGCGCTGAGGAACTGGAAAAGGCCAAAAAATATATCATTGGCTCCTATGCAATTTCCAATCTCGACACCTCAGGTAAAATTGCATCGGTTCTGGTGGCTATTCAGCGAGAAAATCTGGGTATCGATTATATCGACAAACGCGCAGATTATCTCAATGCAGTAACAATTGAAGATACCAAACGGTTGGCACGCAAACTGTTTTCCAGCAAACCGACAATCGTGATAGTTGGTCCAAAAAGTTCGTAATTTGCCAATGAGTTCCAAATTACCATCCCTGTCACTGGCGCTGGGGGGCGGTGGTGCCCGGGGAATTGCCCATATCCATGTACTTGAGGTGCTGGATGAAATGGGTATTTCCCCGGTGGCAATTGCCGGCTCCTCGGTTGGCGCGATGGTCGGCGCCGCCTATGCATCCGGCATGAATGGTGTGGAAATTCGCCAATATGTTCTTGATACATTTGCCAGCAAAACCCGATTTATGAGCAAATTATTGCGACAGTTGCCCACCAGTGTGGGTGAACTCGTATCGCGCGGTTGGCCAAAAATTGGCGAACTTGACGCCGAAAGGGTGTTGCACGCTTTTATGCCGGAAAAATTACCGGAGAACATTGAAGACCTCAACATCCCGATGATTATTACCGCAACGGATTTTTATGGCCAAAAAGGTCTGAATTTAGAACGTGGCTCGCTGAATCGGGCAATTGCGGCATCTATCGCACTGCCGGCAGTATTTCGCCCGGTTGATATAAACGGTGTTGTTTGTATTGACGGTGGAATTGCCAATCCGGTACCGTTTGATCAGCTTTATGACAAGGCGGATATTCTTCTGGCAATCGATGTGGTTGGTTCACCACAAGGCGGGCCTGGCGATATTCCAAGCCGAATGGAGACCCTGTTTGGTGCCAGCCAGTTGATGATGCAAACAACCACATCAATGAAACTGGTCATTCGACCGCCCGAAATATTGTTGCGTCCCAATGTTAACGAATATCGGGTGCATGATTTTTATAAAGCCAAAAAAATTCTTGAAACGACTTTCAGCTTCAGAGCAGAGGTCAAACGGGCCATTGCTGATGCAGTAGAGCAATATCAAGCAGGTTTACCTGCTCGATAGAAATAGAACCTTACGGCATTTTATCCGGTAGTTTTGCCACAACCCTGAAACTGACGACCACGGCGGCAATGCCAAAGACCACAGCCCCGAGCCCCCATCCGGCCAGCACTCCAAGCGCTCCAAAACTTTTTCCCACATAAACAAACGGAATAACTCCGAGAGTTGAGCGACCCCAGTTGAATATGGTTGCCAGTATCGGATTTCCCAAATTGTTAAAGGCAGAGTTTGCAACAAACAATGCGCCGTTAAACAAATAGCTGGCAGCCACAAACAAACAAAAAAAGCTGATCAGCAGGGCAGCATCGCCAGTCGCTCCAAAAAACAGGATAATTTGATTGCGGGCCAGCGCCAGAATTGCCCAAACCACCAGCGTGTAAATCAATGTAAAAATCAGGGCATCCCGCAGGGTCTGACTGATCCTGAAAAAGAGGCGTGCACCATAATTTTGACTGATAATCGGACCTACTGCGCCAGATAGTGCAAACAAGGTGCCGAATGCCACCAGCATCACCCTCCCAATAATTGTCCATCCGGCAATCGCATCATCGCCAAATTCTGAAATTACCGCCGTGACATAAGCGTTGCCGACAGGCGTTGCCAATTGGGTTAAAATTGCGGGAAAAGCAATGGTCAGGAATGCATTTTTATTACGCATAACTCCTGCAAAATTGATGTTTCCGATCATATCGTGAACCTTGTGCGCGCCATAAATGCCAACGCAAACCAGAACAATCCGGGCAAGAAATGTCGCCACTGCAGCGCCAGTAATGCCCATATCAAAACCAAATATGAATATCGGATCGAATACCGCCGCAGCAATACCGCCCGAAAGCGTTACAAACATCGCCCGACTTGCATCTCCCTTGGCTCGAAGCAACCCGCCAAGGCTCATGGCAATGCCCATGAGTGGGCTGGAAAGCGTTACAATCCGGGTGAAATGCAGGGCCTCATCAAAAGTGCGCCCCTTGGCACCCAACAGACTTAACAACGGCCCAAGCGAAAAATAGATGATTACAGCCACGACCACATTGATAATCACGACAATCGCAAGAGACGAGGCCGCAACGTCCCGCGCTTCCGAATATTTGCCCGAGCCAATTGCCTTTGCTGCGAGTGCTGTGGTGGCAATACTCAATCCAATGCTCAAAGATATGGAAAAAAACATGATGGTTGCGCCATAACCTACAGCAGCGGTCAGAACCTGATCACCCAGCAATGAAATGTAAAATAAATTGGCAATATCAACCAGAAATATGGCAACCAGCCCCGCGGAGGCGGTTGTGGTCATGACAACCACATGGCGCATGGTTGAACCAGTGGTAAATCTTGCGCCGTATTTTCTTGGTGCCGACACAGGCAGACCGGTCAGGTCGCAAATAGCGAAGACATATCCGCGAATGCCTTGAATTCCAGCGCATTACCTGACGGATCAAGGACAAAAAATGTTGCCTGCTCTCCGGTTCTACCTTCAAACCGGATGGTTGGCTCGATGACCCACCTTGTATTAGGGCGCTGACGTAACCGTTCACTCAAGGTTTTCCATTTATCCATTGAAAGAATGACGCCAAAATGCGGCACAGGAACATCGTGTCCGTCCACCGGATTGATAATATCAACCCCGCTTTCCATGCCTTCCTTGTAATGGGCGACAATCTGGTGGCCGAAAAGATCAAAATCAATCCAGCTGTCTGTCTCGCGTCCGGTCCCGGCTCCAAGAGCTTCGGTATAAAATTCCCGGGCCTGTTCCAGATCGTGTACCGGAAAGGCCAGATGAAAGGGCGCAAGACTACTCATTTTGGATCCTGTTTGAATGGCGATGATAAATTGAGGTACTGGCAAATAATTTGCAGGATAACAGTATTGCCCCTTTACTTGATAAACAACAAGGGGTGCTCCCAATAGTCAAAAATTTTAATTGGGAAACTATAGCCGCGAGGTTGCGGTTCCCTCGTCAAATTCTGTAGGTTAATGGGTGCAAAACACTGAATTAATGCAGAATCAAACTGCATCTCAAAGCATGAATAAAATGTACAATCCACACTTCTATGTGGTTCCATAATACCCGGTGATGCTCTAAAGGTAGCGCCGAAAGGTCAATCATCATGAGTATTACACCCGCCCAATTTGATTCGAGCCAACTTGCCGAACAGGCAGCCGTTCTGGTTGAGGCCGCAAAAAAAGCGGGCGCTGATGCCGCTGATGCCGTGGTGGTGCGCTCCCAATCACTGTCTGTCGATGTCCGCCTTGGTAAAGTTGAAGAAACCAGCCGCTCCGAAAGTGATGATTTTTCCCTGCGGGTTTTTGTTGGAGATAAATCTGCCAGCATTTCAACCAATCAAACAGGCGATCCGGCAGCATTGGCCGATCGCGCGGTTGCGATGGCCAGAGTATCGCCTGAAAACCCCCATGTCGGCCTTGCGCCGATTGATCGGCTGGCGAAAGATTTCGCCTCGCTGGATTTGATCGATGATACCATCCCTTCCGTTGAACAGCTTGAATTTACTGCGCGTGAATGTGAAGACGCGGCACGGGCTGAAGAGGACATCACCAATTCCGGCGGCGCATCGGCCAGCTGGGGAATTGGCGGCATGGTCCTTGCCACCAGCCACGGATTTGAAGGTCAATATTTGGGGTCGCAGTTTTCAACTTCTGTTAGCGTGGTTGCCGGCGAGGGCGCTGCCATGGAGCGCGACTATGAATATGACAGCCAGGTACACTGGGCTGACCTCAAATCACCGTCAGATATCGGTAAATCTGCAGCCGAACGGACGCTTAGGCGCCTAAACCCAAGACAGGTTAAGACCACCACAGCCCCGGTAATTTTTGATCCAAGAATTGCCAATTCAATTGTCGGGCACCTATCGTCAGCTATCAATGGCACTTCGATTGCCCGTAAAACAAGTTTCCTCAGGGAAAAAATGGGGGAGCAGATTTTTGCCAGCGGCATTAATATTGTCGATAACCCCTTGATCAGTCGAGGACAGGCATCCAGGCCCTTTGACGGTGAAGGGGTAAGCTGTCAGGAACTTATTCTGGTGGAAGATGGCCGCCTGCAATGCTGGCTGCTCGACTGTACCACTGCAAATGAGCTGGGCCTTGAAACCAACGGCCGGGCCGGGCGCAATGGAGCAGGCACTTCACCGGGGTCAACCAATCTTTCCCTGCTGCCCGGCGCACAATCACCCGAAGCAATGATTGCATCTGTTGGTTCAGGGCTTTATGTCACCGAACTGATTGGTCAGGGAGTCAACATGACTTCCGGCGACTATTCGCGCGGTGCCTCCGGTTACTGGATCGAAAACGGCGAGCTGGCCTACCCGGTCAGTGAAATAACCATTGCGGGAAACCTGGTTGATATGTTTGCAAAACTTGTACCGGCGAGCGATTTCGTCAGACGTTACCGGGTTAACGCTCCAACCCTCATGATTGAGGAAATGACCATTGCCGGCACCTGAATATCCGCCCAATACATCCGAGATCACCGGCGAAGCTGTACTGTCAGATGACTTGAAGTTGATTGCAAATGCCGCCCGTCGCGCCGGTGAAATAACCATGGAGTATTTTTGTAAGGATCCGGAAGTCTGGATGAAGGAAGGGGATTCGCCCGTTAGCGAAGCCGATCACGCAGCGGATAAATATCTCCACCAGACCCTGCTCGCAGCTCGTCCGGATTATGGCTGGTTGTCAGAGGAAACCACAGATAATTCCGACCGGCTTGATCGCAAACGGGTATTTATAGTCGACCCCATTGATGGAACCCGCGGGTTCATTAAGGGTATGAAGCGCTGGTGTGTCAGTATTGCCGTGGTTGAAAACGGCAGGCCCCTTTGCGGGGTTCTTGAATGCCCGGCATTAAATGAAACCTATATCGCAAGTATTGATGAAGGCGCATGGCTTAATGGTCACCGCCTTTCGCCCGGCAAGGTTATTGTTCCACCACGCATATCGGGGCCCAAACCGCTGGTTGATAAACTTGCTGAACTGTCTGGCCACAAAATCGACGATGTTTCGTTCATTCCATCACTCGCTTACCGAATGGCTATGGTTGCCGGTGGCCAGCTTGAGGGAACCTTTGCCCGCGCAAACAGCCATGACTGGGATATCGCAGCAGCAGATATTATTCTGCATGAGGCTGGCGCATCGCTTTCCACCGCAGGTGGTAAAAAAATCAGCTATAATCAAATCTGTATTACCCATGGTATATTGGTTGCCGCTGCTTCCACATTTCAATCTATAATGGGTGAAACCGCCCAGCTTGTTGCAAAAGGCCAGAAAGAAACATGAGCGAAAACAACAAACAACTGCTCCACCTTGTATTTGGTGGTGAGCTGGAAAACCTCGATGGAATGGAATTTCGAAACCTTGATGACGTTGATCTTGTCGGAGTTTATCCCGATTACAAATCAGCTGAGGTTGCCTGGCGAGCGAAAGCCCAATCTACTGTAGACAACGCCCATATGCGGTACTTTATCGTTCATATGCATCGCCTGCTTGATCCTGAACACGGTTCTTGATGCTGAAATCTGGAAAGTCCCTGAATGAGTGAAACCTGGGCCCGTGCTGCTCTAAAAACCTATCGGATCGCCGGTGCCGTCATGCACCCGTTTTCCGGCTCGTTTTTGCGCATGCGGGCAAGGGCCGGCAAGGAGGATCCAGAACGCCGCGCTGAACGGTTTGGATATGCCAGCAAACCCCGGCCAGATGGCCCGCTGGTGTGGTTTCATGCCGCTTCTGTCGGTGAATCGATGGCTGTGTTACCACTTTTACAGCGCATTGAACGTCTTGGCATCAATATTGTACTGACAACCGGCACCGTAACCTCAGCTGAAATTTTGCGGGGTCGCCTTTCTTCCAAAACCATCCATCAGTATGTGCCAATGGACATAAAACCAATGGTCAAACGTTTTCTGGATCACTGGAAACCTGATCTTGCCATATTTGCAGAATCCGAAATCTGGCCGATGACCATTTTGGAACTCGGAGTCAAACGAATTCCGCTGGTGCTGGTAAATGCTCGCCTTTCCGATCGATCCTACCTGCGCTGGCGTAAATATTCAGCACTTGCCGAAGCACTTTATGAAAATATGGCCCATGTGATTGCCCAGTCAGATGTCGACGGCCGACGGTTTGAAGAACTGGGGGCCAAAAAAGTAACAGTCTCCGGAAATTTGAAGGTGGATACCGGACTTCCGCCGTTTGATGGCACAGCCCTTGCCCGGTTGAAAATGCAGATCGGACCAAGGCCGGTGTGGATTGCAATCAGCACCCATCGTGGTGAGGAAGAACTGGTGGCTGATATTCACACCAAACTGCTGCAATATCAACCAAATCTGCTTACTCTGATCATTCCGCGCCACCCGGCCCGCGGTGATGAAGTTGCGAGTATGCTGATTAAAAAGGGCCTTAATATTTCCCGCCGCAGCCTCGCCCAGCCCGTATTGCCGGATACCGGAGTTTATCTGGGCGATACAATTGGGGAAATGGGCCTGTTTCTGGCAACCAGCGAAATTGCATTTGTCGGTAATTCGCTCACAACTTCCGGCGGGCACAATCCACTGGAACCGGCGATAACCGGGGCTGCAATTCTTTCCGGCCCGAATGTTCAAAATTTCAGATCGAGTTATGAAGCACTTATTAAATCCGGTGGGGCTCGTCTGGTTCGAGATGGCGATATGCTCTTCAAACACGTTGCTCACCTGTTGTTGAATACACAAGATCGCCAAAAAATGATCAAGGCAGCCGGCGATACTGTGCGGGCGATGAGCGGTTCACTGGACAAAACTTTTTCGGCACTTGATTATCATATCAATCCCTTGCGCATGAAGGCACGGCTTGAAATCACCCAAACCGAAGAGCTTCGCAAGAATTCGCAAAGTCAGGAACCGGGTCCCAACTGATGAGTGAAGCACCCTCATTCTGGTGGAGCCAACACAGTGTTGTTGCCTGGGCCCTTGCGCCTTTGTCGTTCGCCTATGGCGGATTCACCGGCTGGCGAATGGGCAACAAGCCGGGTGCCGTTTCAAAAGTTCCTGTATTATGCATCGGCAACTTTATTGCCGGTGGCGCCGGAAAAACCCCGACAGCTCTTGCACTGGCCCGGGCGGCAAAAAAATCGGGAATGAAACCTGGATTTCTAACCCGCGGGTATGGTGGCGGCATAAGCCATGCGACCATGGTTGATGTCAAAAAACACAATTCCCATGATGTTGGCGATGAACCGCTTTTGCTCGCAGCCCGGTTTCCAACGGCGGTTTCGCCCGACCGCCCCAGGGGAGCCCGATTGCTCGAAGAAAATGGCGTAAATTTTATCATCATGGATGATGGATTTCAAAACCCGTCTCTTCACAAGGACTACTCGCTGGTTGTAGTTGATGCCCGTCGAGGTATCGGCAATGGCTTTGCCATGCCGGGCGGTCCGCTAAGGGCTAATCTTGGCCCACAACTGGCGCTCGCCAGTGCGGTACTTGTGATCGGCAGGGCAACCGGGGCAGATGCGGTCATTCGGGCTGCAGCACGACGGGCCAAGCCGGTTTATGAGGCCGCAATCAAACCTTTGAAACCACGAAGCTGGAAAGGCCGGGAAGTGTTTGCCTTTGCCGGCATTGCGGATCCTGATAAATTTATCGTATCCCTTGAGCAAACCGGCGCGATCGTAAAGGCAAGCCGAAAATTTGGTGATCACCACTCGCTCACCCCGGACGAGGTGGATGAAATTACCTATCTCGCCAGTACAAAACAGCTTGAAGTTGTCACAACCTCAAAGGATGCAGCACGGTTGAAAGGCCTTGGCCGATCCCATGAACGCCTGCTAAAGATGGTAAAAGTCTTTGATATAGATCTGGTTTTTGAAAACCCGCAAATTCCAGCTCGAATTATCGAAGAAACAATCAGGCGAGCCAAATCATTTCGTCTGGGATTGTAGGGAAGAGTCTATTTTTCAGGTTTTACCCAATTCTGATCAATCAACCATTTGGCAAGATCAATTTTGCCAACCCGGCATGATGTTGAAATGATATTACTTTCATCTGCCTTTGGTTGGGCGAGGCAATTCAGTGTACGACTCCGCACAAGTGCTCGAAGTGCCGTTCTGGCCATACGTCCACAAGGAATTGATTCACCATCATTTTCACAGGTTTCATCAACAGGCAAAGGTGTGATGTTGGCCAGGGTGACAGTACGATTGCCGGACCTGATTGTGTTGACATCGACAATCACAGGTCGGTATATTTTGAACTCCGCAACATTTTTGCGCTTTTTCTGCAATCCTTGATAGGTTGTGACCGCCGACGGCAGGCGGGCAATTTTGTCACCATCAATTACCGGCGCTGAAAACGCTGAACCGCCAACCCGTCGGGCATTTTTCTTGTATTCCTCATATTTTTCTGCTGGTTGGTTTTTCGCAGCAGCCGCCAAATTGTTGCCCGTTACATTCTCCTGAGTAATGACCAAATTCGACATCAGCAGCGCAAATGCAACTAGAACTGCCAATCCGATAATTGTAATGTGCCAATGGCTGTTCACCTGAATTTCCGTCAAATTATATTAGATGACCTACTGGCTGGCCCAGATGATGCGGGCAATCCATTCAACTTCCCGCACATCAAAGGTCCGGTTATCATGTTCAGGGTTGAGTGACAAAAGCTCGATGCTTTTTGCGGTTTTACGCAGCAAAATCTTGGCCATCACTTCGCCCTCTTTCGATTTCACCACCACCCGATCACCCCGGCGGACCGCTGAATTCGGTGAAACAATGATAATATCGCCGTCCCGGTATAGCGGCAGCATGGATTCGCCCGATACCTCGAGTGCATAAACACTGTCATCGTCCTGTGATGGCAAATGTACCTCGTCCCAACCCTGACCAACCGGAAAACCACCGTCATCAAAAAAACCGCCGACACCCGCCTGGGCAAAACCGATCAATGGAACCGGCTGAACATTTGGTAACGGGTCATTTAACCCGTAAGAATTTTCCATCAACAGTGAGGTAAAGCCATCGAGCGTAATGCCGGTTGCTTCAATTATTTTGGAAAGTGATTCGGTCGAAGGCCAGCGCGGGCGACCATCGGCAGAATTTCGTTTGGATTTATTAAAGGTCGTCGGATCAAGCCCCGCCCGACGCGCCAGCCCTGACGTGGTCATCTCGCTTCGCTGGGCCAGCGTATCGATTGCAGCCCAAACCCGTTCGTGCGTTAACATGCCAATCCTGCTCCCACAGGCAAAGAACCTGCTCTCATCAAAGGAACAAATTCTGCAAAGAGGAAATAAATCCTTTTAACGTTCTTTTATCAAATAGTCCAGTCTGCCAGCGGTTAATGTACAACCACCTGCCTCAGAACAAATCAGCCGCTTTCCAGCAGGCGCTTTAAAGAGCTCGCTGCATCCACATATGCTTCCTGTCTGGCAATGCTCCAGTATTTCAGTTCATCAAGCGGGATATGTCCGCCGGTTACCGCGCAGGTCACATAGGCGCCCGGCGAGATGACTTGAAAATCAGCGTCCAGATAGCGAATTCTGGCCTCGCCGCCACCGGGTCCTTCAAATCGGTTCATCATTTTATTGCTTCCCGTTGGTATGTAATAGCTGAAAGTGTGGGCAGTTTAGCGCCGACCGAACAATCGTTCAATGTCTTTCAGCTTCAATTCTATATAGGTCGGGCGACCATGGTTACACTGGCCGGAATTGGGCGTTGCCTCCATTTGTCGAAGCAATGCGTCCATTTCTTCACCGCGCAACAACCGTCCGGACCTGACCGAACCGTGACAGGCCATGGTCGCAGCCACATAGTCAATCCGGTCTTTCAGCGTATCTGCAGTTCCCCATTCGGCAATATCATCCACCAGGTTTCGAACCAGATCGCCAGCATTGATTTCACCGAGCATAGATGGTGTTTCCCGCACAGCAACCGCGCCTGGGCCAAATCGTTCAATTTTCAGACCCAGTTTTCCAAAGGGTTCGGCATAATCCATAAGCCGGTCAATATCTTCCTCAGGCAAATCAACCACTTCAGGAATTAGCAGCATTTGACTGGCGATGGCTTTTGATGACAATGCCTGTTTCATCGCCTCGTAGACCAGCCTTTCATGCGCTGC
>JALTNS010000321.1:0-2857 GCA_027000565.1 Rhizobiaceae bacterium
CATAACGAGTCCGGCCTGTGCTGCCAGAAGTTCGGCATAGGCCGCACGACGCCGAGCCTGAATATCATCATCGCTGATAATAATCAGCGTTTCGTTTGCCTTGAAAGAGGAACCCTCTTCACCGGCAACAAAATTCACCCGGCCTGGAACCTTCGCCGACAATGTCACTTCCTTGTAAGGAACGACAGTGCCGCCGGTTATCACATCTCTGCTGGATGATTCTGCCTGGGCGGCAACAGTGGCATAGTGTTCACCCGCTGCCGCCTGCCCGATTACTAAAACAGAGGCGACTATACTCAGTACTCGAAGCGCCGTTTTCATTGGATTATGCCTTCCCCATCGCCGCAAAACTTTTCATAAACGGGCCAGCCATGCGCGGATCTTTCATCATCGCACCGTAGTCGCCGACCAAAAATTGAAGTTTTTTCGATGTATATGCCATCCCCAGACCCATCATGCCTGGCGGCTTTGATATCCATTTTTCCCACGTTGCCTTGTCGGCACGCAGATCCCAGTTCAGGTCTTCGCCGTTGTAAGCGCCGGCAGATACGACCTTGCCGCTTTCAACAACAATCACGCCGGTGGGCTTGTCGTCGCCTTTAAAGCCATAGCCAATTGTAGAGTTGAAACCAATTTTCTCCAAATCTGCGGCAATGCCCGATTCGGCATTCCACACATTCTGATAGCTCTTCATCCACTCTTCAGAAAACAATTCTGACATTCCGTCCTCCTCATATCGCCGCAAGGTGTTCACCTCACGGCCCCGGTTACATTAAAGCAAAAACAGGTGTAGCAAGTCAAAACCTAATCCCCTCCCAAGCTATTAAAACTGTAATTGAAGTTAACAATAAACTTAATTTTCAGGACCAATAGGGTTTAAACAGCTGTTTTTACATGGTAATTTGCAGAAACCTCAAGTAATTACAATTCCGGATATTTAAGTCATCCTTCCTTAACTACAATTTCTGCGGGGTGATCTAATTCACGCCCTCAATACTGATCAAAACCGGTATCTCGATCAAGTTCAAGATGCCTGCCAATCACAGCTACGCGCAGGGTGATCCGCTTGAAATATATACATATTCAACTATATAGATACAACAGTATTTGAAAATTAGCAAGCCTCAAATCTCATCGATTCGAGTGCAACAGATTTCTCAGAAACCTCAAGTACAGTAAGGGTTTAGGTGCGATTTCTTTAACCGTTCATTAACCACTAACAAATTGTAAACGACTATGTCCACGCGTGATTCTGGTGCAATTCGAGCAAACTTGCATCGAATTTCAACCGCCATTTCTCAGTGACATCCGTAAGATTCCGAACTTGCAACAAATAATCATATTGCGTTTTTACTATGTATGGTGCCATAAAGAGACAGCTGGAATGAGTCTTTAGGAGAACACAACTATGGTCTTCAAGAAATTATCTGCTCTGGGGAGCAAGGTATTTGGCGGCGGAAACAGTGATGATGAAAATCGCGAAATCGTTTCACGCGCTGTAAATGTTCTTGGTCTGGAAGAATATCGGGAAACCACTATCGAGGTTGACCGATTGATGGGCGCCATTGAAAAAGCCCCGACTAAACTGCAGAAACGCGAAAGCGAAGAACTGTTAAGCCGTTATATCTGCCGACAGGACGCGCTACGCAGTGCGGCAGTTGTATTGGCAGGTCAGTTGGACGCGACAGAATCTCCCAGAATTTTCGACGAATTTGCCATCACTGACAAGGACCGCGCCAAAGTCAGTTCCGGCCTCACCGATCCTCGGCAATGCCCGGCCCACGAACTTGCCCGCTATTTCATCGAAGAAGCCCAAAACGATTTTGTTATGGGGCGCGCCTGATCGCTTCTCACTATTGTTGAGAATTAAGCACCCGGCTGCGAGATCTCGCAACCGGGTAATTTTTTTCGTCAGGCGATGCTGCTGAAACCTATTGCTGCGGTGCCATAGCCGCTGCCGATTTAGCCAATCGTACCAGGTTTATGAATTCGGCCCGGTAACCAAATCGATCTTCACCTTTTGCCGACTGGGCCAAAGCGATAACATCGTCATAAGAATAGTTGCCGGTATATTTTCCGCCTTTCAAAACTTGTCCAAAAGCTGCAACAGCAGCAGCAAATTTCGCGTCCTTCGGTGCAGATGCCGCTGCCGCAACCTCGTTGGCTGGGGATACCGGAACAGTAATCAGCTGGCTTACATTGCTGTTTGGTTGTTTGTAACGAATTTTCACAAATGCATATTCACTGCTTGCTGCCCTATTCGCAGCAGATGGAACAACAGGTTTGCTTGTCTTGTAACGAAGTTCGTCAACCAACCCGCCGGAAACACCTCTGGCAGATATTTCGTAAAGTGCAGTAACCGAATGCCCGGCACCAATGTCTCCCGCATCGACCTTGTCATTGTTGAAATCTTCACGTTTCAATTGCCTGGTTTCATAGCCGATCAACCGATATTCCCCGACCGTGGCCGGATTGAACTCAACCTGGATTTTCACATCCTTGGCAATTGTAAACAGGGTTGATCCAGCCTGTTCAACCAGCACTTTGCGTGCTTCGCTCAGCGTATCGATATAGGCCGCATTGCCATTGCCGTTTTGCGCCAGTGCCTGCATCAATTCATCATTGTAATTGCCCCGACCGAAGCCCAGCACAGAAAGGCTGACCCCGGTCTTGCGCTTGCGTTCAACAAAATTTTTCAGCTCGTCCATATTAGTTATGCCGACATTAAAATCTCCATCGGTTGCCAAAATCACCCGATTGACACCTTTTTTGTCAAGTTGTTGCTCGGCCAGTTGATAGGCTTGACGAATACCGGCTGCCCCGGCTGTAGAACCACCCGACCGCAACCGGTCGAGGG
>JALTNS010000321.1:2867-8150 GCA_027000565.1 Rhizobiaceae bacterium
TCAGCAACCCTTGTCGGTTGAAGCACCGTGCCCGCGCTGCCCGCATAGGTGACGATAGCCACCGTATCATCCGGTTTGAGCGATTGCAGCAGCAATTTGAACGAATTGCGAAGCAACGGCAGTTTGTTTGCTGCATTCATCGAACCTGATGTATCAATCAGAAATACCAGATTGGCCCGGGGGGCTTGCGATTTTGGCAATTCAAAACCCTTGATCCCGATGCGCATCAGTTTGGAATTGGCATTCCACGGTGTTGGCATGATGGTAACATTGCTGCGAAACGGAACCGACTGGTCGTCCGGGGCTGCATAATCATAATTGAAATAATTAACCAGCTCTTCAATGCGAACCGCATCCCTTTGCGGCAAGACTCCACGGTTCAACGATGCCCGCATGAAGCTATAGGAAGCGGTATCCACATCTATCGAAAAAGTCGAAAGCGGTTCTTCGCTGGTTAATTTAACCGCATTGTCTTTGGTCCGTGAGAACCGATCGCGACCCTGATCCTGAAAATATCCAGGGGCTGCGTCTTCGACAACCGGCCGGGCAACCGAGCCGGTCAATCCGGAAAGCGGCCTGCTTGCGGGCTTCATTGTTCGCACCCGCTTGGCCGCCGGCAAGGGTCGTGGTTTTATCAGTTGCTCAACCATCGGCGACTGCGCTTTTACCTTGCTTTCGGCCACAACGGTTTCGCCATCAGCGATTTCTTTCTTGACCAAACGCTGATCTTGAGTTCTGAAGCCTTGACCCGGATCATCGCTGCGCCGGGTTGAAAGCTGGCCGGGAGCCGAAACTGTTGGTGAATTCGGGGCCGCCAAATCAGATTTTGCATCGTTGTTTTGCGGAACCTCCACCTCGCTTTCCGGTGACGGAGCAAAGCGTGAATTATCCGGCAGAATTACATTTATGTTGGTTACCACCAGCGCCAGAACAGCAAAGCTCGCGCCTCCGGCCAATAGATGTTTGAAATTCATATGTACAAGGTTCATCGGTCGTCTTCCTTTCAGAACGGTTAGCAATTTGTTGCCTCGTTCCATCAGACGATCGCCAACAGTTATTCCTTGGCGAATGGATGAATTTTCTTTTTTCGATCCGAATTCCTGCTCAAATTTCGCCATTGCATTGGCAATCGCTGCTTCACGCGCATCTTTGCGCGGGTGCACAGGCTCCTGCTGTTTGAATGCGTTGACCGCTCTTTTCAGTTCTTCATTCATGATTCAGAATCCACCAGTGCTTTCAATTTTTTCCGCAGTTCATGCATCCGCCAGGACACCGTGGCCTCTTTTATTCCCAATATATCGCCCGCTTCGCTGTGGCTCATTCCTTCCGCCAACACCAATATTGCGGTTTCTCGCAAATCTTCTCCCACCTGATCAATCATTTCATACAACCATTTAATTTCTTTCGCTTTCTCAATTTCCAAACCTTGAGTAAGCTCAAGCAATTCTCCATAGTCACGATTATTGCGACCGGTGGTCGCCTGCTTGCGTTGCATATCGCGCACGGCATTGACGACCACGCGAAATAGCCAGGTGGAGAACTTTGCATCACCCTTGAAAGTACGCAGTTTTGTTACCAGTGACGCGCACACATCCTGTGCAATGTCTTCAGCATCTTCACGCTGACGGCAAAAACGGAAAGCAATGCGATAGACACTGTCATAGTGCCGCTCCAGCAAAAGCCGGAACGCTATCGCATCTCCTCCAGCGGCTCGTTCCGCCAGTTCATTGTCGCCTGTTTTCATGTACATGTCATTTCATAGGACGCATGAGAACGGCAATTCCTTGGCAATTCCCAAAATAAATTCCAGACACCGCTGTTTATCCCCGAATTTGCGCTGTTTAATCCGGTTGCCGTCTTGTAATTCGCCTCAAAAGGGCCTCAATTACCAATCTGCATTAGGCATTATTGACGGAGGATTTTATTATGGCTTCACGCGCGTTGTTAATTGCACTTTTGGCGGTCACTCTGGCTTCATTTGGCTTGCAGGCACAAAATGTTAACGCGCAATCAAGGCAAATCATCACAAGCCAGGATAGCGACTATTTCGGGTTTGATCTCGAAACCCAAAAAGACGTAACCCTTGATCAATGCAAATCCAGCTGCCTCGGCAACCCGGCCTGCAAGGCATTTACCTATAACAGCTCCGCCCAGTTTTGTTTCCTTAAATCTGACTTTTCAAAACTCAATGACTTTGAAGGAGCTATCGCCGGTAGGGTTGTTGACCGCAATATTGAAGACGACCTTGGCGTTGCCCCCAAGCTGACTTTTGTTCCACAATTCATGTATAACGAAGCAAAGAAGTTTCGCGACGGGCTTGCCAAGGGAAGCGAGCTTCCCGCTAATACCGGGTTTTCCCGCATGGTGACGCTGGCTAATCAAAAACTGGCCGCCGGCGACAAAAGGGCGGCAATTGACGCCTACTACACTGCAATTCGGATAAACGCCGACGAACCCTATAGCTGGCTAAAGCTATCTGATGCGGCGCGTACCTTTCCAGCGACGAAATCATCAGACAAGCGGTTTTATCAAAAGCTTGCTACCACAAACGCTCTCAATGGTTATCTCGTATCGCGATCAACCAATGATCGTGCCGAAGCCCTTGCAACTCTGGCACGGGGACTGGAAAGCCGCGGTCGTTATAGACCTGCATTGTCGGCCTATAAACTAAGTCTGACGCTGAAGGAAACACCGATTGAGCGGGCAGCCTATGTTGAACTTCGCCGCACACGGGGTTTCAGGGTGCTTAACCACACGGTTGATTCCGATAACCTGACGCCACGAATTTGCGTGCAGTTTTCCGAAAACCTTAAATCAGGCGACACCAATTTTCGGGATTATTTGACCATAAATCAAAAACCGCCCAAGGCGGTTGATGTCTCCACCAGCCAGATTTGCATCGGCGGTCTGACCCACGGCAAAACCTATAAAATCGGTCTGCGTGAAGGCCTGCCATCTGATATCGGTGAGAATCTTCTGACCAATGTCAACCTGTCGGTTTACATTCGCGACCGCAGCCCGACGGTCCGGTTTACCGGCAGTAATTTTGTTTTGCCTCTGCAGGCCCGGCGCGGCATTCCGCTGGTGACCGTTAACACCGAAAAAGCCGATTTGAAACTTTATCGCATCGGTGAACGGGCCCTGGCACCGCTTATTCGCGATTCAAAGTTTTTGCGGCAGCTGGAAAGTTATCAGGTTGAGTATCTGATGGAAACATTAGGCGAACCACTGTGGAACGGCACCCTTGATATCAAAACCATAGCCAATCGCGAGACCACAACCAGCATTCCAATCGATGATGCGCTACCCAAACGCAAACCCGGCGTTTATTTACTAACGGCAAAAGCAAGCTCCAATGGCCCTGATGAAAGTTATGAACTGGCGTCCCAGTGGTTTGTAATTTCGGACATTGGCCTCACCACCTTCAGCGGCAGCGGCGAGATGCGCATTGTCAGTCGTTCCCTAGCAACAGCAAAACCGATTGAAGGTGTCGAGATTACCCTGATTGCCAAAAATAACGAGATACTTGGCACCGCCAAAACCAATGCAAATGGGGAAGCCATATTTGATGCCGGTCTATCCCGTGGCGCAGGTTCGCTGGCACCGGCTACAATAACCGCCATGAAATCTGCCGACGATTTCGTATTCCTTGATATTTCCAAGCCCGGTTTTGACTTTACCGATCGGGGGGTCACCGGACGCAGTGTGCCGTCAGGCGTGGATGTTTATTCATGGACCGAGCGCGGCATCTACCGCGCCGGAGAAACTGTCTATGTATCCGCGCTTGCCCGCGACAGTGCCGCACGCGCTATCAAAAATTTGCCACTGACATTTGTCTTCAAGCGTCCCGATGGCATGGAAGACCGTCGGATCATCGATGGTGGCGCTTCGCTTGGCGGTTATGGTGTACAACTACCGCTGACCGCAAATGCAAAACGCGGCACCTGGCAGGTGCAAATCTATACTGATCCAAAACAATCGCCGGTCAGCGAACAACGCTTTCTTGTCGAGGATTTCCTTCCGGAAAAAACAGATTTCGAACTGCTTCCGGTGCAAAATGCACTGGCTGCTGGCCAATCCGTCAACGTAAATGTCAAAGGTAAATATCTTTATGGGGCTCCGGCAGCCGGCCTCACCCTGGAAGGTGAACTGGTCATCAGGACCAAACGCAGTCGTCCGGGATATTCCGGTTATCAATTCGGTCTCGCATTTGAAGATCAGGGCGCAACCCAGCGTCAGGTCATTGCCGGTGTAGGACCATTGGACGAAAATGGTGAAACCGCATTTGATGTGACATTGCAAAATACCGCATCGACCACCCGCCCGCAAAGTGCAGAACTGGTTATGCGCATGCGAGAGGGCAGCGGTCGCGCAGTCGAACGCCGCGCAAATATCGATATTGTTCCACCGACTGTTCAAATTGGTATTCGCTCCCTGTTCGACGGTGGGCAGATCGCTGAAAACTCCGTCGCTGAGTTCGATGTGATTGCCGTTGACCCACAAGGCAAGAGAACCGTGTTGCCGGGTGCTCGCTGGTCGCTGGTAAAAATTGAACGAAATTATCAATGGTATCGCACTGATTCCTCATGGAGATACGAATCGGTAAACATCGAAACCAAAGTTGCCGACGGCACCCTTGATATTACCAGCGATGCTCCTGCCGGTTTGAAGTTGCCGGTTGAGTGGGGCCGCTATCGTCTGGATGTGGAAACAACCAAGCTGGATGGCCCTGCAACCAGCATTGGCTTCAATGCCGGTTGGTATGTGGAAAATCGCTCGACCCAAACGCCGGACGGATTGGAAATCGCGCTAGACAAAGAAAACTATATGGCAGGGGATATTGCAAAACTGAAAGTATCACCCCGTTTTGCTGGCGAAATGCTGATTGCGATTGGTACCAACCGCATTGTAAAAACCATGTCAGTAAGCATTCCGGAAGCGGGTCGCACGATTGATATTCCGGTTGATGCGGACTGGGGGGCTGGCGCCTATATATTGGCGACCCTTTATCGTCCGGGCAATGCCGGAAAATCACGACAGCCTGCAAGATCCATCGGTGTGAAATGGTTGAGCATAGACCCGGCTGAACGCGGCCTTGCAGTGTCACTCGACCTGCCCAAGCAGGCAACACCGCGCCAGCCCTTTACGATACCGGTCAGCGTTGCGGGTTTGAAACCCGGCGAAGAAGCCTATGTGAGCATTGCCGCTGTCGATATCGGTATTCTCAATCTCACCTCCTATAAAAGCCCTGACCCGCTGAAACGATATTTTGGCCAGCGCAGA
>JALTNS010000321.1:8160-13902 GCA_027000565.1 Rhizobiaceae bacterium
GACTGGGTGTTGCCATGCGCGATATTTATGGTCGGCTGATTGACGGCTCACTCGGGGTTGCCGGGCGCTTGCGCACCGGCGGCGATGGTGCTGACGGCATGAGTTCCAATGGTGCCCCGCCGACTGAAAAACTTGTCGCCTTTTTTGAAGGCCCGGTGCGACTTGATGAAAACGGCAAGGCCGAAATAACCTTCGACATTCCCCAGTTCAATGGCACAGTACGGGTCATGGCAACCGCCTGGACCGCCGATGGTGTTGGCGCAGGCGAAGCAGAAACAGTAATTCGCGACCCCATGGTCATTGCCGCCAGCCTGCCCAAATTCATGGCACCGGGCGATCAGGCAAGAATGCTGGTTGAAATTACCAATACTGATGCTCCAGCAGGTACTTACTCGGTTGAACTGGAAGCCAGTGAAAACCTCGAATTTGCTCGTGATCGAATAAACGACCCGCTCAATCTGGCTTCCGGCGGGCGCATCAGCCTCAATATTCCGGTTTCAGCCACCGCTGCGGGAGACGGCTGGGCGCGTATTCGGTTGAGCAATGAAAACGGCTTTACCATCGAGCATGAAATTACCATGAAAGTTCGCCCCGGTCTTTTGCCAATCACGCAAAAGCTCGCCGTACTGCTTTCAGCAAATGGCGGGTCTCTGACGGTTGACAAAAACCTGCTGGCCAGCAGCAATCTTGATGGTGCAAGCATTAATGTCAGCGTTGCCAGGCCTTCAGCCATTGATGTCCCTTCGCTGGTCTTGCAATTGGACCGGTACCCTTATGGTTGCGCCGAACAAACAACCAGCAAGGCTTTACCGCTACTCTATGCCACCGATTTTGCAGCTGGAATTCCAGGCTTTGATGAAGTGGTTATCAGGGGTAAAATCCAAAAAGCGGTCAATCGGGTACTGTCATTCCAATCCAATAGTGGCGGGTTCAGCCTTTGGGGTAACAGCCGTGATGATTTATGGTTGTCGGCCTATGTGTCCGACTTCCTCACCCGGGCGGCTGAAAAAGGCTATGATGTTCCAGCCCAGCCAATGAAACAGGCATTGGCCAATTTGCAAAATGTGCTGGCCTATAAAAACAACCTTGACGACAACAGCGCAGCCATTGCCTATGCGCTTTATGTACTGGCCCGCAACAAACAGGCATCTGCCGGCGATCTGCGCTATTATTCCGACAACCAGATTTCTGAATTCAGAACGCCGATTGCACGCGCGCAACTGGCTGCTGCAATGGCGCTTTATGGCGATCAGAGCCGCTCGGAACAGACTTTCCGTTCTGCATATGCGCTGGCACAGCAGGAAAATATTGATAGTGGCGGACGTTATATTTACGGTTCACGCTTGCGCGATGCGGCGGCCATGTTGGCGCTGGCAACCGAAGCCCGCCCGGAACCTTCCAACACCACCGGAATGCGTAAACTGGTTTCGACCCTGATCAGGGCTGATAAATATACCAACACCCAGGAGCAGGCATGGATGTTGCTCGCTGCACGGGCGGAAAAAGCTGCCGACGATGCAATCTCCCTTGAAGTTAATGGACAAAGCCGTTCCGGCACTTTTTCCCGGCAAATTGACGGGGCAAATCTTGCCGAACAGCCATTGCGGTTGACCAACACATTTGGAAGGGAATTGCAGGCGACCATTACCACGGTGGCAGTTCCCCAACAGCCGCTGCCCGCCGGTGGCAACGGGTTTGAAATCAAACGTACCTATTACCGGCTTGACGGCTCTGAGGCCAATATCAGCTCGGTGCAGCAGAATGAGCGTTTTGTTGTGGTGATCAAAATTCAGCAATTACAGGACGTGGCCTCCCGGTTGATTGTCACCGATTTGCTGCCAGCCGGTTTTGAAATCGATAATCCGCGGCTTGTTGGCAGCGCTGAACTTGAAAATTTCAAGTGGCTGCCAGATACGGTGTCTGCGTTTTCCGAATTCCGCGATGACCGGTTTATCTCCGCATTCAATCGCAATGAGGGCGGCGAAACAGAATTCACCGTCGCCTATACCGTGCGGGCAGTAACCCCCGGCACCTTTGTCCATCCCGCCGTAACTGTTGAAGATATGTACCGGCCCGACCTTTCAGCCAGAACGGCTACCGGCTGGATGCAGGTCAAATTGCCGCTTTAGATTCATATGAAACTCACCCGGGCGCGATTGATCAAAGGCACCATTGCCGCCACAGCATCCGTGGCGGTGATGATGCTTATGGCTGTTGCGGGATTTATTACATTTGACCGGTATTATCCGCCGCCAATGCCAAATGAGGTGGAACTATCCGGCGAGGTGATTGATGCCGACGGCAAACTGCTACGTGCTTTTGCCACTAGGGAAGGGCGTTGGCGGCTTAAAACATCGGCACGCGATATAAATCCGGAATTTATCAAACTGTTGATTACCTATGAGGATCAGCGTTTCTGGACCCACCCGGGCATTGATATTCGTGCATTGCTGCGGGCATCAGCGCAGCTTGTCAGCAATGGCAGAATTGTCTCCGGTGGTTCAACCCTGACCATGCAGCTTGCCCGGTTGCTGGAACCTCGCAAAAGGCGTTCGCTTGGCTCCAAATTATTTCAGATTGTTCGCGCCCTGCAACTGGAACGCCGGTTAAGCAAGGCTGAAATTCTTGATTACTACCTCATGCTTGCACCCTATGGCGGCAATATTGAAGGGGTTCGGGCCGCATCACTGGCCTATTTTGGTAAAGAGCCAAAAGGGCTCAACCTGGCGCAGTCGGCATTGCTGGTCGCCCTGCCCCAGTCTCCAGAACGGCGGCGGCCTGACCGTTTTGCCAAAGCAGCTGAAAAAGCCCGCAACACAGTTCTTGAGCGCATTGCCAAGGCGGGCGTGATTGCCAAGGGTGAAGTGTCCCGCGCCGCACGAGAAAGAGTTTCGAACTCCCGGCATGCCCTGCCGCAATACGCCCCTCATCTGGCCCGCCGGATGGTTCAGGAATACCCGGGCCAGCCCCGCCTGGCAGTCACCCTGAAAAGGCCGCTGCAGCGTATGATGGAAAATATCGCGCAAAATGCCGCCAACCGGCTGGATAAAAACATATCGATCGCTCTGATTCTGGCTGATGCAAAAACAGGTAATATTCTGGCCGAAGTCGGATCGCCTGACTATCTTGATGCGGCGCGCTCCGGCTGGGTGGATATGACCCGCGCCATACGCTCTCCCGGCTCAACCCTGAAACCCTTCATCTATGGTCTGGCATTTGAAGAAGGACTGCTTAGACCCGAAACACTGATTAAAGATGCTCCGGCCAATTTTGCCGGCTATCGACCGCAAAATTTTGATATGCAATATCAGGGCGAGGTGAGTGTCCGTCAGGCCTTGCAAATGTCGCTCAATGTTCCAGCTATTTCTGTACTCGAAGCGGTAGGTCCTGCCCGCCTGATGGCAAAATTCAGACAGGCGGGTGTCCAGCCATCGATACCACGCACGGACCGTCCCGGCCTTGCTATCGGTCTTGGCGGCATTGGAATTTCGCTGAAAGATCTGGTGCAGCTCTATGCAGCTCTCGCCAATGGCGGACAGGCAATCGCCCTGCGCGATACGCCCTCGACAACAGGTGACGGTGTTAAACCGGCAATCCTGCTTAATTCTGTGGCCGCATGGCATGTCAGCGACATTCTTTCCGGCACCCCGCCACCGAACAGTTCAAGGGCAAAAGGCATCGCCTATAAAACCGGCACCAGCTATGGCTACCGCGATGCTTGGTCGGTTGGCTATGATGGACGATATGTGCTTGGCGTCTGGGTCGGTCGTGCCGACAACGGCCCGGTTCCGGGCATCACCGGGCGCACCACCGCAGCACCGATATTGTTTGAAGCCTTTACCAAAACCGGGTTGGCCCGCGAACCGCTGGCCGAGGCACCAACCGGGGCGTTACGGTTGGAAAATTCCCAATTACCGGTGACCCTGCAACGGTTTGAAAGTGATGTGTTTGCCCTCAAGAGTGTTAAACTACCCGAAGATCCGCCGCAGATCGTTTACCCGCCAACAAGTGCGCGGGTGGAATTGCAAAAAACATCTTCCGGCGCCCTTTCTCCTCTGGTGCTGAAATTGCAAGACGGCAGACCGCCCTTTCGTTGGCTGGCCAATGGCAAACCCCTGCCGTCGCGCTCTCGCAGGCGTATCGCCACCTGGGTGCCGGATGGCAGCGGGTTCTCGACCCTGACAGTGATTGACGCAGGCGGGCGGGCAGCAAGTGTAGATGTATTTATCAAGGTGCTGGATTAGATGGTTGAGCCTGTTGAAATGGTCCGTAATCTCGACATCTGGCAGGGCGAAGTGGAATGCTCGCCGCTTTCTGGTGGTCTGACCAATCAAAATTTTCAAGTGCGCGATGATAGCGGTCAATATGTGGTACGGCTTGGCGACGATATTGTTGAACATCATGTCATGCGGTTTAATGAACTGGCCGCAAGCCGGGCAGCGGCAGAGGCCGGAATTTCGCCAAATGTCGTTCATGCGCAGCCTGGGATTTTGGTGCTTGACTTCATCCCTTCCCGTACTTTGACCGCAGACGACATCCGCAACCAGGCAACCCTCGAGCGCATTATTCCGTTAATCAAGAAATGCCACCACGAAATCCCGCAATATTTACGTGGCGCGTCACTGGTATTCTGGGTGTTTCAAATTTTGCGCGACTATGCCTGGACCTTGCGCGAAGGCGACAGTTCACACTTGTCGAAATTGCCGGACTTGCTCGAGGCGGCAACTGCGCTTGAACGCGCGTCCGCTCCCCATGACATCGTATTTGGTCACAACGATTTGCTGGCGGCAAATTTTCTCGACGATGGCGAACGGTTGTGGCTAATCGACTGGGATTATGCAGGATTCAATTCGCCGTTGTTTGACCTTGGCGGCCTTGCCTCCAACAACGAATTTGAAAAGCCACTAGAAAAATCGCTGCTTGAAGCCTATTTCGAAAAACCGGCCACCGACGAATTATGGCAGCGCTACAATGCGATGAAATGTGCCTCGCTATTGCGCGAAACCATGTGGAGCATGGTCTCCGAAATCCACTCAGCACTGGAATTTGACTATTCCGAATACACAGCGGAAAACCTGCAGCGATTTGAAAAATCATATGCAGAATTTAATCATGGCAAATGATGCACCGGCAAAACCATTTCGCCGGTACCAGGAATTGTCCGGACTATAATACCTTAAAATTTGCCGTTGGTATTGGCCGCTTTATTAGCCGCTATAACTGGAGATATTACATCCCAATGTTCAGCAATTTTGCCATTAGCAACCCGGAACAAATCAAAAAATGCGGTTGGTTTGCCACCAAATTCCCCTTCGGACATGACAAACACAAAATTTCCCTCGCCATAGAGTTTGTGAGTTTTGGTAATCCGCATTGATATGCCGGCATCTGCAAGCGCTTTAAGACCGGCACCAAGGCCGCTCAAACCATCAGCAATATTTGAGTTGTGCTGAATATAATTGTCACCATCGAAAAACTCCGGCAGCCGGGAAAACTCGCCCTTGATCAATACATTGTCGATAAAATTTTTCACCAGCGCTTTGTTGGTAGCGGTTTTGTCGAGATCGCTAACCTTTACCGTACCATCAATCTGCGTTCGGCCTGAAGGGTTTTTTGCAGCAACAGGCGAAAGGTTGTCCCAATGTTCGACGATTTTTTCACCTTCAACGCGAAACACATCGAACGCAACCAAAGGCACCGGCCCAAACCCTTCATAAACACCGTGCAAAATACCAATATCGC
>JALTNS010000322.1 GCA_027000565.1 Rhizobiaceae bacterium
CCTTCCCTCAATCAAGTGAGTGCACCCGTCGGGACAAGCCCGAGGGCAGGCGTAGAGCACAGCTCAAATCGCACGTTGAGCGAAGCGAAGCGCAAGATTTGAGCAATCAAACAACACTGAACGGATGGCGAGACTGAAAACAAAAAAAACCGGGTGAATGATATTGCAATTACTTTTACGTAAGATGTCGACAAAATTCGCTTCAAGCGTTATGAACTTGGCAACTGGCCGAAATTGATAAAATCTGATAACGCAACGGCCAAACAATTTGCCAGGGAGAGGCAGCAATGTATCGCGCACCGGTATCTGAAATAGCCCATACGCTGAAACACACCATCGGCCTTCAAAACGCCATCGACGAGGGCAGGTTTGAAGACCTCAGCGATGATCTGGTCGACGCCATTCTGGAGGAGGCCGGGCGCTTTGCATCCGATGAAGTGGCACCACTTTCACGCTCCGGCGATATTGAGGGCACGCCGCTCAAGGACGCCAAAATTACCATGCCAAAGGGCTGGAAAAAACTTTATGATGACTGGGTCGAAGGTGGCTGGCCGGCACTCAGCGGTCCTACCGATTATGGCGGTCAGGGCCTGCCGACCATGTTGGCCGTGGCGACCGTTGAAATGTGGAATTCCGGCTCGCTTGCATTCGGTATTGGCCCGACGCTCACCTGCGGTGCCGTGGAGGCGATCCATGCCCATGCGAACGACGAACTGAAAGAAACTTATCTCGACAAGCTGGTCTCGGGTGAGTGGATGGGCACCATGAACCTGACCGAACCCCATGCGGGTTCTGATCTCGGCACCCTGCGCACCCGTGCCGAACCTACAGGTGATGGTAGCTATAGAATTTATGGCCAGAAGATATTCATCACCTATGGCGAACATGATCTGAGCGAGAACATCATCCATCTGGTGCTGGCGCGCCTGCCTGATGCGCCGAAAGGATCGCGCGGGTTGTCGCTGTTTCTGGTGCCGAAGTTTTTTGTCAATGAGGACGGCACGATTGGCGGGCGCAACGATGTATTCTGCTCCGGCATTGAACATAAACTGGGCATTCACGCCTCGCCCACCTGCACGATGATCTATGGCGACGGCTTTGCCGGTGATCAGCCCGGTGCCATCGGCTGGCTGGTTGGCGAGGAAAATCGCGGTCTCGCCTGCATGTTCACAATGATGAACAATGCCCGGTTACTGGTCGGCATTCAGGGGGTCGCGGTGGCAGAAACCGCCTGTCAGCAGGCGCTTTCTTATGCACAGGAGCGCAAACAGGGCCGGGTTGCTGATTATGATGGCGAGGGCATGGCGCCGATAATCCATCACCGGGATGTGCAGCGCAATCTTTTGACCATGAGGGCACTCACCAATGCATCGCGTGCCATCAATTATGCCTGTGCCCACGCGATTGATCTGGGCCATCAATCGAATGGCGAAAAATGGCGCAACCGGGCCAATCTGCTCACCCCGCTGGCCAAGGCTTTTCCCACCGATATTGGCGTTGAAGTTGCCTCAATCGGGTTGCAGATTCACGGCGGCATGGGCTTCATTGAGGAAACCGGTGCCGCGCAATTGCTGCGCGATGCGCGCATAGCGCCGATCTATGAGGGCACCAACGGCATACAGGCGATTGATCTGGTGACGCGCAAATTGCCGCTCGATGGTGGCGAGACAATTGCCGAATATATCAGCGAATTGCGCGAAATTGTTGTTGGTGTTGAGGCCAGCAACCGGCCGGAATTTGGTGACACGGCAGAACAGATTGCCACCGCGCTGGACGATCTTGATGCCTGTAAGGACTGGCTGCTCGATCAGCTTGGTAATGACGGTCTGGAAAACGCGCTTGCAGGCGCGACACCGTTTCTACGGCTCATGGGCCTTGCCGCGGGCGGGGCTTATCTTGCCAAATCAGCGCTCTTGTCCGATGCGGAAAACGACCACGGCCGCACGGCGCTGGCCCGTTTTTTTGCAGAAAACATGCTCGGCGAAACCATTGCCCTGCGCTCCACCATTATGGGCGGCGCTGACAGCCTGATCGCGGCGGCAAAATCGGCGTTGGATGCCGGTTGATATTAATTCAGACAGGAAACTCACATGAGCGAACATATTGATATTTCGATCAGCAACGGTGTGCAAATCATCCGCATGAACCGGGCCGATAAAAAGAACGCCCTGAACCGGCCCATGTATCTGGCGATGGCCGATGCGCTGCGGGATGGTGATAAAAACGACGATGTGCGCTGTCACTTGTTCCTCGGCCTGCCGGGCATTTTCACCTCCGGCAATGACATTATGGATTTCATGCTGGCCGTGCAGGGCCGCGAGGGTCTGGGCGATAATGTGCTGAAGTTCCTGCGTGCCATTATCACCGTTGAAAAACCGATGCTGGCCGGCGTTGACGGCATGGCCATCGGCGTGGGATCCACCATGCTGCTGCATTGCGACATGGTGCTTGCCTCGCCAAACGCCCGTTTTAAAACACCTTTTCTCGATCTTGGGCTGTTACCAGAGGCCGCTTCCACCCTGATTGCACCAAAGGTTATGGGATACAAACGCGCCTTTGCGCTTTTGGCCATGGGTGAAGAACTCAACGCTGAACAGGGGTGTGAAGCGGGGTTGGCGAGCACTATCACCGGCGCTGACAATCTCGAAGAAGAGGCCATAGCCGCCGCTGAAAGGGTTGCTTCCCGCCCGCCGGGCGCCATGGCGCTGACCCGTCGGCTGATGCGCGGCAACCGTGATGAAATTGTTGCCCGGATGGAAGAGGAATCGAGCTATTTTGCCGAACGTCTGATGACCAGGGAAGCACAGGACGCCTTCCTGGCCTTCATGTCACGGAGAAAATAATCACCAAAAAGCAGTGCATTTAAATAGAATTGCTTACCTGATTTCGCTCTCGGCTTTTGGGCTGCATGCTGGAACTTCGCAATTGAAAACTGGTTTCACCTCCCCCTTGAGGGGAGGTTGGAACAAAACAACATTATATATTTCTTAAACGATAAAACCATCCGCACCGGGAAACGGCCTAACCGAAAATTGGCCGTTTGGCCCGCACCTTTTTGCGCTCAAACAGGGCCACCACCTCCACATGGGGTGAGAATAAGAACTGGTCAACCGGCACCACTTTGGTGATAGTAAAACCGGCATCGACCAGAATTCTGGCGTCACGCGCCAGTGTTGTCGGGTTGCATGAGATGGCGGCAATCCTGCTGAGTTCGGATTTTGCCAGTTCGCGAACCTGAGCTTCTGCTCCGGCGCGCGGTGGATCAAAAACCGCACCTGCAAACTTTTCAAGCTCACCCGCCAGCAAGGGCCTTCGGTCCAGATCACGCTGCTCGGTGGTCAAAGTTTTATTCCCGGTCATAAAATTTACCGCATTATTGAGACTCGCCAGCGCCGGTTCTTCATATTCAACCGCATGGACAATGCTTCTATTGACCAGATTGAGGGCAAAAGTGCCAAAGCCGGAATACAGATCAACAATCCTTCTCGATTTTTTCAAATGTTGCGCAACCAGTTGCACCATGTGTTGTTCGGCCTCGCTCACAGCCTGCGCAAAACCGCCAACCGGCGGTGTAACATTGATACCCGCCACCGATAATACGGGGCGCACGGTTTCAATAATCACCTCATCGCCAAAGGATACGCGAACCTTGTGGCCTGCAACCGCCCAGTCAATGATTGCCTTGCGACGGCGCTCGGACAAAGAAAACTGCCCGTCCAGCGCAATATCCAACCCATTGCTGCAGGCAAGAACGGACATTTTCAGTTGTCCGGCAGCAGACAGAGCCAGCCCCGCC
>JALTNS010000323.1 GCA_027000565.1 Rhizobiaceae bacterium
CCGTAAAGCAGCAGAACCGCCCTGCTGTCACCGGTCAACGAATAGTCGGTAGCAATCCGCCGTTTGTACAAACCGGTGATGGGAGAAGTGTAGTTGAGGGAAAACCGGCGGGGATAAGTATTATTGAATCCCTTCAACCCTCACAAGGAGGGCTGATAAAGCCAAACGGTAAACGGACCGGTGAAATCAGCCGATTTCATCGGCAAGCGATTTTTTCTTTGCGGCAAGATATTGGGCGCTGGAATTAATATCGACCCGGCACCACAGCGGGTTGTGGTCGGATATCTGGTAGGTTTTCCAGTCGTCGTAATATTTGCGCTGTTCGGCCTCGGTGAGCTTCTTTTTGCCGTTGGAGGATTTCATCGCATCGTCTTTATATTGTGCATAATCCGCATCGGAATCGGTCATGATTTCCCCGAACATTTCGAACACACCGGCATTGTTCGGGCCCTCAACAAAATCGATCACCTGTTTTTTGGTTTTGAAAGCGATCTGGTCATAATATTTGGTTGCCTTGAAATTGGTTTTTTTCTGCAAGGCTTGCGGAACGGTAAAACCGCCATTTGTAAGCGCCAGCATGGTTTTGTGGTCCGGTTTAACGATGTTGAAATCACCAAGTAAAATCAGCCCCCGGTCTTTCTTCAGGGAATCATCTGCCTTTTCAGAAAAGTATTTGGCGACTTTTGCGATTTCCTCAACCCGTTGTTTGAGTTTGTCGCCTGACTCACTGCCGTAGTATATATGCACGGTGCAAATCGAGAACTTGAACCATTCGGCCTGAAACCGCGCCACAAACGGGCTGCGGCGAAACTGCTTGCCAGTGTAAAGCTTTTTGGCCTTTTCGTCCTTGGGGACGACCAGCGATCTGGAGATTAGCATTTTGTTGGGCAAGACAATTTCGCCGGCAATGTTTTGAAATGAAACCTTGCGCTTGTCATAAACATAAGTCAGCCGTTCGCCATTGCCGCCGAGCAAGCGGTCAGTCACATCCGTGGCGATATAGTCCCAGTCGCGACCCAATATGCGCATGACCTGTTGCCACTCACCAAGGTCGTTGACCTCCTGCACCGCGACAAAATCAAATCGTGAAATGATTTCAGCAATATAGAACCACGTTTCAGGAAGCCGTTTGCCATATCCGCGACGGTTTTTTTTGGCAAAATCACGAATGTTCCAGGTCGACAGAAGAAGTGTTTTTTCCGTGTCCTTGGCCGGGATGTCGCGGTCGAGCTGCGCCCGCAGTTTTTCAAGATTGTTGATCGCCCTCAACCGGTCGGATTTGTTGCGAATTTTTGAATTGAGATAGGAATAAAACGGCATCACATCACCATGGTTCAGCGCGCCAGATGGCGGCAATTATGGTGTCACCCTATCAAGGCTCGGTCTGCGCCCTCAGTGGCAATGCTCACATTGGTGTAAATTTCCCGGGGTGTAAATTTCCCGGCTCCAGATTATCCGGCAAGGCCGGAAAGATTGATCGCAAACGCAATCCACATGGTGATCAAGATAGCGAACGAAATCATGAATATCGGACGGCGATAACGCAGCCGGTTTGAAGTGGTCTGGACAAATACATGCACGCATTTGACTGCCACATAAGCCCACGCCAGCGCCACCATAAGGGTGCCGGCATTCTGCGTCACATAACTCGACAAAACCACCGCATAAAACAGGATCGGCGTTTCATACTGGTTGGCAATCGCCCGGGTCATCTGGCGCACATCATCGGGTTCTTTTTCAACCAGCCGGTAGTCGCTTGCCTTGGCGGTGCCGGATTTCACCGACGCGATGCGCCGCGCCGACATTGGAATATAAAGATAAAGCGTGATCAGGGCCTGAATAATCACCGGCCAGAATATTGCTGAATTGCTCATAAAATCACTTTCAAACTGGGCCTCAGCCACCGGAATAATTGGGGCTTTCGCGGGTAATCGTCACGTTGTGGGCATGGCTCTCGCGCAGGCCCGCATTGGATATTCGCACAAATTGTGCCCGGTTGTGAAATTCTTTCAAATCCCCGCCACCAACATAACCCATCGCCGCTTTCAACCCACCGGCCAACTGGTGCAGCACCGCATTGACCGGCCCCTTGTGCGGTACCTGGCCCTCGATCCCTTCCGGCACCAGTTTCAGGGTATCGCGCACCTCGGCCTGAAAATAGCGATCAGCCGAACCGCGCGCCATCGCGCCGACCGAACCCATGCCGCGATAGGCCTTGTAGGAGCGGCCCTTGTATAGATAGACCTCGCCGGGGGCTTCATCAGTTCCGGCCAAAAGCGAACCGACCATGGCAACCGATGCGCCGGCAGCCAGCGCCTTGGCCAGATCGCCTGAATATTTAATACCGCCATCGGCGATGATCGGCACGCCGGATTTTTGTGCCACCTCAACCGCCGACATGATCGCCGAAAGCTGCGGCACGCCAACGCCGGCGACAATACGCGTGGTGCAGATCGAGCCCGGCCCGATGCCGATTTTAACCGCATCGGCACCCGCATCAATCAGCGCCATTGTGCCAGCGGGGGTGGCAACGTTACCGGCGGCGATCTGCACCGAATTTGACAGTTTTTTCACCCGTTTCACTGTATCCAAAACCCGTTGCGAATGTCCGTGGGCGGTGTCAATCACCACCATATCAACGCCCGCATCAATCAGCTGTTCAGCCCTTTCCAGCCCGTCCGGGCCGACGGTCGAAGCGGCTGCGACGCGCAACCGGCCATGGCTGTCCTTGGCCGCATTGGGGTTGAGTTGCGAGCGTTCAATGTCTTTTACCGTAATCAGTCCGGTGCAATTTTTGTCCTCGTCAACGACCAGCAGTTTTTCAATCCGGTGCGAATGCAAAAGCCGCTTGGCATCGTCCATCGAGACCCCTTCGCGCACCGTCACCAACCCTTCGCGGGTCATCAGTTCATAGACCTTCTGGTTCGGATTGGAGGCAAAGCGCACGTCGCGGTTGGTTAAAATTCCCACCAGACGCCCGGTTTTGTGGCCACCGGCACCGCCGTTTTCAACCACCGGAATGCCGGAAATCGAATGCTGTTCCATCAGATCAAGGGCGTTTTCGAGCGTCGCATCAGGGCCGATGGTCAGCGGATTGACCACCATGCCGGATTCAAACCGCTTGACCTTGCGCACCTCCTCGGCCTGTTCTTCGGGAGTTAAATTGCGGTGGATAACCCCCATGCCCCCGGCCTGAGCCATGGCAATCGCCAGATTGGCCTCGGTCACCGTGTCCATCGCCGCCGAAAGGATGGGCAGGGAAAGCTCGATCTCTTTGGTAAGTTTGGTGGAAATATCCACCTCGCCCGGCATCACGGTCGAATGGCCCGGTTGCAAAAGCACATCGTCAAAGGTCAGTGCGAGGTTTCCGGTTGCGGTTTCAATAATCTGAGCCATTTTGGTCAATCCTGCCAGTGCTAGCTTTTGCTTGCTTGTACATCTGTGGCCGGATTTTACCCGGCGTTTTGGCCCTGTCGAGATCGGTGTGAATGTCAAAAATCGCTCTTGATCAAAACAAGAAACGAATCAGCAAAATCTCTCAAGGAATTGACGATTGCCGGTACCACGGATGCAAGGATTAGGGAAGTGGGGAGGTGGGAATTGGTGGTGCATTCCATTTAGGCATTGGCGCAGAATGGATGGTTTTTGCGACAGTTTTTTGCGCTCTGCGTTATCAGTGACTTAAGTGTCGCAAAAAGATAGGCAAAAACTCGGCTTATCTTCCGTTCCCTCCCATCTTACCGAAGGCGGGCTCGAGATAATGGTGCAAAGAGTCTTCAATTATCTGGAG
>JALTNS010000324.1 GCA_027000565.1 Rhizobiaceae bacterium
TATCTGTATCAACTGATCGCGGTTGGCGAAAACAGGTGGCAGGGACGGATCGTAAATTTCGATAATCTCCACATTTCGGGCAAAACCGCTTTTGGCGCTGGTTTTGACGCGCTCAAGCACCGAGTGAATATTCACCGGGTCGCGCTCAATTGGTCGTTCATCAGAAAATACTTCCATCCGGTCAACCAGTTTCACAATCCGGTCGGTTTCATCCTTGATCAGATTGGTAAATTCGCGGTCACTGTCGCTTACCGACATTTCAAGCAATTGAGCCGCGCCACGAATACCGGCCAGCGGGTTTTTAATCTCGTGGGCAAGCATTGCTGCTAGACCGCTAACTGTTCGTGCGGCACTGCGGTGGGTTAATTGCCGGTCCATCTTGTCGGCGATGGTTCGTTTTTGGAACAAAACCACAACCGAGTTATTCATCTCGACGACAGGTGAAACATGCAAATCAACCAGTTGATCGCGGCCGAGTCGCGGCGAAGATACATCCACACGGTATTCGTTTATGGGTGAACCGGTACGCCGAACCTGTTCAATCAAAGCCAACAACGGACTGCCAAAGGGTAAAAAATGGTGGATCGATTTTTTGCGCAACGACGGAGAGCTGGAGCGGAAAAACACTTCGGCAGCCACGTTGTTATGAAGGATATTGTCATCACCATTGATCATAATTACGGGATGCGGCAGAGCATCGAGCATCATGATTGATTCCGGTAGTGCGGATGACTCAACCTCATCGTCCAAATTTTCAGAATTCATGCTCATGCTGCTCTAGCCAGTGGATGTTCACCAATTGCAGTGCGAATTACTGCTTTGACAGCTTTCGGATCAGTTGAGGTCATGGCGATTTTGCGTAATTCAACGAGCCGTGGGGTTTTCTCCAATCGGTCGAAGTACCAGCCAATGTGTTTTCTGGCCTGACGGATACCAAGTTTCAGTCCATAAAAGGCCAGCATGGCTTCATAATGTTCCAGCACAATTTCGAGAAAAACATGGCCTTTTGGTGGTTCGACTGCATTGGAATAGCCCAGTTGCCCTGCAATTTGGCCGGGCGACCACGGCGCACCATAGGCGCTACGGCCGATCATCACCGCATCTGCGCCTGACTTGAGCAATGCGGATTGAGCGTCATCCCTGCTGCATATATCGCCATTGACCACCAATGGCACATTGATTACCTCGCGAACTTTATGGACAGCAGACCAGTCAGCATTGCCCTTGTAAAACTGGCACCGGGTTCGGCCATGGACCGTGATCATCCGGACGCCGGCGTCAACAGCTCTTTTAGCCAGATCGGGCGCATTGAGACTGTTATGGTCCCAGCCAAGGCGCATTTTCAAGGTTACCGGTACATGGGCAGCTTTTACGGTCGCGTCTATCAAGCGAAGCGCATGGTTAAGATCACGCATCAGGGCAGAACCGGAATAACCGGTTGTTACCCGCTTTGACGGACAGCCCATATTGATATCAATGACATCGGCACCAGCGTCCTCGGCAATGCGCGTTCCCTCAGCCATCCAGTGTGGTTCGCGGCCAGATAGCTGCACAACATGAACAGGGCAATCTCCAGCCTGCGCCTTCATTTGCATCTCTTTCTGGCCGGTAACCAGTGCTTCACTGGCGACCATTTCCGAAATCACCAGTCCTGCACCGAATTTCCATGCAAGATTGCGAAAGGGCAAATCTGTGATTCCGGACATAGGTGCCAAAAACACGGGATTTCTGATCTGTAATTGACCAATCTGCATTGGCTCTGGCGTGATCATGGGTATATTAGCCATCTATGTCAGCGGACGGATTGCACAAAATATGCGCACGATTTGTTTCTGCTGTTTATTTAGACAATTACCTTGATCAACACAAGGAAGTTGATGCTGGTGCGACGACGTGGTTTACAGCGTTCAGTCAGCGTTGAGTGAGTGAAAAATTGAATTATTCCAGTCGCAATAAAAATGCCGCGATAATTGTCGCGGCCGGGCGTGGAGAACGGGCCGGGCAATCGGGCGGACCAAAACAGTACCGCAGACTGGGTGGGCGATCTGTACTTGATCGCACACTTGCAGCGTTTTTGGCTCACCCGCAGATAGATGTTGTGCTTGTGGTAATTCATGCTGACGATCATGAATTATTTCAGAATCACACCACAAGCCATGAAAAATTTCTTGACCCCTGCATTGGGGGGCCGACGCGCCAGGCGTCTGTATATTGCGGTTTGATGGCATTGCAGAACCACGACGTTTCGAAAGTGTTGATCCATGATGCCGCCCGGCCCTTTGTTGACAGCAGGCTGATACGTTCAGTTTTGGACAATGCAGGACCATCGCAAGGTGCCCTGCCCGTATTGCCGTTGAGCGACACCATAAAACGGGGCCGGGATGGTTTGGTGGTGGAAACTGTTTCGCGGCAAAATCTTTATGCGGCACAAACACCGCAAGGGTTCGATTATCCAGCCATTGTTGAAGCACACAGACTGGCATCTTTGGAAACAACCGAACAATTCACGGATGACGCATCCATTGCTGAATGGGCCGGAATACCTGTCAAACTGGTTGATGGACATCCTGACAACAAAAAACTGACCGTTCCCGAGGACTTTATCATGGCTGAATTGGTACTGGCGAAAACAATTCCCGATATTCGTACCGGCAATGGCTATGATGTTCATGCATTTGAGGCCGGGAATTCTGTTCGCCTTTGCGGCGTTGACATTGCCCACAAGGCCAAACTCAAGGGCCATTCTGATGCGGATGTGGGATTGCACGCTTTGACCGATGCATTGCTTGGCACAATCGGCGAAGGCGATATAGGATCTCACTTTCCGCCCTCCGATCCCCAATGGAAAAATGCCAATTCGGAACTGTTTTTCAAACATGCGATTGAACTTATAAGGCAACGCAACGGGACAATCACCCATATGGATGTGACGCTTATTTGCGAAGCTCCCAAGATTGGCCCGCACCGCGAATTAATGCGAGCAGAGATCGCCAGAATGTCCGAAGTTTCTGTGGACCGAGTATCTGTCAAAGCGACCACAAACGAAGGTATTGGATTTATTGGTCGCGAAGAAGGCATTGCCAGCATAGCCACGGCTACAGTTGTATTTCAGTCAGAAACAAGGTGAATAAATTGAGCTTGCTTGCTGAAAAGGTACTTGCGGCTTGTCGGAACGATGGATTGACACTCGTCACCGCTGAATCCTGCACCGGCGGGCTGATTGCCGGCGCATTAACTGACATTGCCGGATCGTCCGATGTGTTTGACCGTGGTTTCGTCACCTATACCAATCGTGCAAAATTTGAATTGTTGGGTGTACCGCTGGAAGTTACTGACGGTCCGCCAGGGGCTGTATCAAAACTGGTAGCGCAGAAAATGGTGGAAGCGGCGTTGGTTAAGTCCGGCACTGATCTTGCGGTTGCCGTCACCGGCATTGCCGGGCCGGGTGGAGCCACAGCTGAAAAACCCGTCGGTCTGGTCTATATTGCCGTAAAGCGAACCGACACACCGGCGGTTGTGGAAGAATTCAGGTTTGGCAACATCGGCCGCAAAAACGTGCGTGCGGAAACCGTCCAATCGGCACTGGAAATGCTGCTGCAGGCAGCAGCTGCGTGAGCCCTGTTTTATCCGATGTGTTCAAAGTTATTCGACCGAATATTTTCTGTATATGGCCGACAGGATGTTTGCATAGTCGTCGGTCCATGGCTTAATGGTTGCATCAACCGGTTCGTTGCGCCAGACACCGGCGGTTGATATTTCGCCCAAATCTGCCTTGTTTCGGGCCAGAACGGCGACCATCGATGCCTCATCAAACCGGCGGCCGGGTTCAGTTTTATCCGGGGCTTTAAGCAGGTTGTAGGAGACCAGATTGCTAGTGCTGGCTATCGACGAAAGCACCCCGGCCAACTGCATGTGGCGGTTGGAAATATGAAAAACCAACACACCGTTATCGGTCAGTTTGTCGAGATAAAGTGCAATGGCTTCCCTGGTCAAAAGATGCACAGGGATTGCATCGGATGAAAAGGCATCGAGAACAATCACATCATAGGTTTTGTTGGTCTCGTTTGCCAATGTCAGCCGCGCGTCGCCAATCTCAATTGGCATGTCCGGTGCGCAAGCACTCAAGAACCTGAATTTTGACGGATCGCGCGCAATGCCGACCACCACCGGGTCAATTTCAAAAAACTTCCAGTTCTCACCGGGTTTGGAATAACAGGCCAAACTACCGGAACCAAGACCAATGGCTGCAACATTAATGCGCCCACCCCTTACCTTGCGCACAGCCTCAATTGCCTGAACCATCGGGCTGTCGGCATAATAGTAAGATGTGGGGATCGGCTTTCCGACAAATTTTGATCCGTCTTCATTGCGAATTCGCTCGGCACCATGCAGGGTTGTTCCACTGAACAGCAATCGGTATTGGCCGTCCTTGGATTCCGCAACTTTTTGCACGCCAAAAAAACTGCGTTTATATTCCGCCGAACCAAGGCTGGAATCGTAGAACCCGCCAACCACCAACATTGAAACCACAACGGCTAGATGACGGACAGGCTTGTCACGATTGAGAAGCAAAAATGTTACAAACATCGCAATGCCGATATAATAGATATTTCCCGATTTTGCATCGAAGGAAAAACCCCAAGCGGCAGGCAGCAACAAAACGGCTGTAACCAGTGCAACCACCAGCAATTCCAGTCTGATCGACCGATCAAGGTTTTTATAGAGTTCGCTGCGGCAAAGAAATACCACTGCAATTAATAGCGGGTATTCCATTACGGTTGAAAATATCTGCGGGGCAACAAGGCCGGTGAAAATACCGCCCAACACACCACCAAATGACATCCAGAGATAAAATTCAGTCAAATGAGTGGCCGATGGCCGCCTTGACACCAGTTCCCCGTGGCAAACCATGGCGGCTACAAAAAACATGACAAATTGCAGTATGGTCAGGCCGATAACCGCATATAAGCCGGTTACCTCGATATAGAGAGAGGCAATCAGCGGTCCGACCAGCATCATCAAGGCAATGCTCATCCATGAATGTTTCAATATCGGTTTGCGCTGAAAAGTAATAACAAACGTCAAGAGAAACAGCGCCAGCGGAATTACCCACATAAAGGGAGCAGCCGCGATATCTGTTGAAATGTGTTGGGTGACAGCCACCAGCAGGGCCGATGGAACAAATGCCAGTGCAACCCATGTTGCGCGTTCTTTTAGCGTTGGTGCTGCGTCATTCAAATTGGTGCTGGCGCTTACCGAGGCTTTGTTTACCCCTGATCTGGCGGTTATCAGCCCACAGGTGATAATCAGGAAGCCGAGCAAGGCAAAACCCGCTGACCACAGCCAAGCCTGGGTGCCCAGGCGAAATACCGGCTCAAAAAATATTGGATAGGAAATCAGCGCGGCAAAACTGCCGACATTACTCGCGCCATACAAAAAATAGGGGTCGGATGCGTGCGGGTGGTTGGTTCTGGAAAACCACGCCTGCAACAACGGACCATTGGCGGCGACTGCAAAAAAAGGCAGGCCAACGGATACCAGAAACAAACCAAGTAACCAGAATGCCTGTCCGCTTTCAGGCGGTGCGCCCCACTCGGATGATATTGAAATAGGCAATGCCAGAAAAGCCGTCATCAATACTAATGCGTGAATTGTCAGGGCCACTTTGGGGCGGGTAAATTTGGTCAGTGCATGGGCATAGGCATATCCGGCCAGCAGCACCCCTTGAAAAAACACCATGGCAATAGACCAGACCGCAGGCGAACCGCCCAGTCTTGGTAATACCATTTTTGTAAACAGCGGCTGAACGGAAAACAGCAACATGGCGCTGGTAAACAGGGTTACTGTGAAAATCAGCAATGTGAGATTTTGTTTAGTGAGGTGTAAACCGCGCTGACTTGCCTGGGTATCTTCGAATTGTGTGTCTATCGAACTCATACTAACCTCACCTGATAATCGAGGTCATGTTATCGCTGATTTCCTATAATTTTCCCTTAAATCGAATTTGACTAAAATTTAACTTAAATCAGAACTATACACCGCATCAGCGCGGGCCTCGAACGCAGCGGTAAAACGGGAAAAAGCCCGCTCGAACATCACGCCCATCAACATGCCCAATGCCTTGTTTTTAAACTCATAATCGATAGAAAAATCTACGTCACAATAGGCAGCATCCTGGGTGATATCTGATTGAAGAAACCGCCAGCGATTGTGCAGATAACGGAACGGTCCGTCGATATATTTGGTGTTTATTTCAAGCGCGTTTTCATCAAGAATTACCTGACTGGTAAATGTTTCGCTAATTTGTTTGTAACCAACACTCATATCGGCAATTAATATTGTCTTGCCATACCTTTCCTGTTCGGAGCGCACCAGCATACCGGTGCACATCGGTACAAATTCCGGATAGGCATGGATATCAGCAACTATGTCAAACATATCACGGGGTTTGTGATGCACCGGGTGCAGGGTCTGGAATGCAGGCATGGCTAGTTCGCTCTGTTCCGTGCCTGTTGCAATTTTGCGAAATCTTCACCAGCGTGGTGCGATGAACGGGTCAGTGGACTTGATGATACCAGCAAAAACCCTTTTGAGTAGGCGCTGGTTTCATAGGACTTGAATTCTTCCGGCGGAACAAACCGTTCAATCCTGTGATGTTTGCTGGTTGGTTGCAGATATTGCCCGATTGTCAAAAAATCCACATTAGCAACGCGCAGATCGTCCATTAGTTGCAAAACCTCTGTACGCTGCTCACCAAGCCCGACCATGATTCCGGATTTTGTAAACATCGTTGGATCCATTTCTTTTACCCGTTGCAGCAGACGCATTGAATGGAAATATCGCGCGCCGGGCCGCACGGTCAGATAGTTTGACGGCACAGTTTCGAGATTGTGATTAAACACATCCGGTTTGGCTTCAACGACGATCTCCAGCGCACCATCCTTGCGCAAGAAGTCGGGGGTCAGCACTTCAATGGTGGTCAAAGGCGATGCCTTTCGAATGGCGTCAATGACATTGGCAAAATGTTGTGCGCCACCATCGTCGAGATCATCACGGTCAACGGAGGTTATCACCACATGATTGAGGCCGAGCTTCTCCACGGCATTTGCGACGTTTTCAGGTTCACTTTGATCAACCGGACCAGGCCTGCCAGTGCGTACATTGCAAAAGGCGCATGCCCGCGTGCAGGTATCGCCGAGGATCATCATGGTCGCATGCTTTTTTGACCAGCATTCGCCAATATTGGGGCATCCGGCTTCCTCGCATACGGTGACAAGGTCGTTGTCACGAACTATTTTTTGCGTCTCCTTGAATATCGGAGATCCGGGTGCGCGAACGCGTATCCAGTCCGGCTTGCGCTGAATTGGATTATCTACCCGATGCGCCTTTTCCGGGTGGCGCGGGCGAGCGGTTGAACTGGTTGTGTCGAGAACAGTTGTCATGGTCGGTCCAGGTAATTTGGTCAGTTTCTTATAGTCACTTGTGCAGAACCTCGCCATAGGCATCCAGCACACTTTCATGCATCATTTCCGACAGGGTTGGATGGGCAAAAATGGTGTGTATCAATTCTTCCTCGGTGGTTTCAAGGTTCATCGCCACCACATATCCCTGAATGAGTTCGGTAACTTCTGCGCCCACCATATGAGCGCCGAGCAATTGGCCGGTTTTTTCATCAAATATGGTTTTGACCATACCATCCGGCTCACCAAGGGCAATTGCCTTGCCGTTGCCAATGAACGAAAATCGTCCGACCTTGACCCTGTGTCCGGCTTCTTTGGCAGCCTTTTCCGTCATGCCGACACTGGCAACCTGCGGATTGCAATAGGTGCAGCCCGGAATGAGTGATTTGTCCATCGGGTGTGGCGACTGACCGGCGATTTTTTCAATGCAAATAACCCCTTCGTGGCTTGCCTTGTGGGCCAGCATCGGCGCGCCTGCCACATCGCCGATGGCATATATTCCTGCAATATTGGTTGCACCATATTCATCGATACTGATGATGCCGCGATCAATATTCACGCCAAGTTCTTCCAGCCCCAATCCTTCAGAATTGCCGACAATACCAACGGCAGAAATAAGCCTTTCAGCCTCAATAATTTCGGTTGCCCCGTCTTTAAGTTCAATATGGGCTGATATTTTGCCCGAACCTTTATCGACTTTTGAAACCTTTGCTTCAAGCATGAACTTGATACCGGCTTTCTCCAGGCGTTTTTGCGCCAGCCTGGATATCTCGATATCTTCAATAGGCATCACCTGTGGCATCAATTCGACTACGGTTACTTCTGCACCCATGGTGCGGTAGAACGAGGCAAATTCGATGCCGATGGCACCAGAGCCCATAACCAGCAATGATTTTGGCATGGATTTCGGTTTCATTGCTTCAAAATAGGTCCATATCAGTTCCCCATCCGGTTCAATGCCCGGCAACACCCGTGGGCGTGCACCGGTGGCGATGATGATGTTTTTGGCTTGATACGTACCTTCACCAAGTTTGGTTTTGGGGGGGGTATTTTGCGGCTGTTCAATTTCCCTGGTCGTCGGCTTAACCACAATCTCTCCCGGCTTGGCGATTTTTGCCTCACCCCAGATCACATCGACCTTGTTCTTTTTCAAAAGATATTCAACGCCACCGGTCAATTGTCCAGAAACGCTGCGCGAGCGAGCAACGACTTTTTCAATATCAACGGCAATATTTTCAGCAGAAAGGCCGTAATCGACCGCATTTTCCATGTTGTGATAAATTTCTGCCGAGCGCAGCAATGCCTTGGTCGGAATGCATCCCCAATTGAGGCAAATGCCACCGAGATGTTCACGTTCCACAACCGCAGTTTTCAGACCCAGTTGGGCTGCACGTATCGCCGCCACGTATCCGCCGGGGCCGCTGCCGATGATAATAACGTCATAGGTATTGGACATGATTGTTTACTCGCTTATTAAATGTCATTGTCACTGCGCTCTTTTCACTCGTTTTACGGGGCTTTTCATTTGACCGCAGTGGGCGTATGGAGCGCTTGAATTCTTTCGAAAACACAGGACACGTTTCCCATGCAGGTATTTGATTCACTCCAGCAGCTTGGATATTCATCGATCAATATTGTTCTAGTGTTTTTGTTCATCATGGTTGTCGTCTACCGCAGTTTCTCAAAATTTCTCAGCAAACAGATACCGCGCGCATTATTTTTTGCGGTGTTTGCCGCTGCCTTCGTGTTCAGTGTCAATTACCTTGCCGAAGTGAACAAGGTGGCCAATGATACCTATAAAGCTCAAAAGGCCGCCGAAAAGGCTGATGGCAACTAAGCCAGCATTCCTGCCGGTTGTTCGATAAACCCCTTAAACGATGCTGCCAGTTGTGCGCCCAAAGCGCCGTCGATTACCCGGTGATCAAAAGCAAATGTTGCACCCATTATTGTCGCTACAGTCAATTCATCACCCTTGACTATCGGGCGTTTTTGGCCCGCGCCAATGGAGATAATCGAAGCGTGTGGCGGGTTGATGATTGATGTGAACTCTTTCACCCCGAACATGCCAAGATTGGATACAGCGGTTGAACCACCCTGATATTCGTGCGGCAACAGTTTTTTGTTACGCGCTCTTGCTGCCATATCCTTCACTTCAGCAGAAATTGTTGAAAGCGATTTTTCTTCAGCCTTGCGGACGATTGGTGTCAACAACCCATCTGGGATGGCAACCGCGACACCGACATCAGAATGTTTGTGAATGATCCGTGCTGAACTGGTCCATGAGGCATTGGCCATTGGCACCCGTTGCAGGGCCAGAGCCATCGCCTTGACGATAAAATCGTTGACCGAAATTTTATAAAGCGGTTTGTCTCCTTCAACCGGGGCGGCAGCGTTCATTTGCGCCCGCAATGCCAATAGCGCATCAAGTTCGCAATCGACCGTCAGAAAATAGGACGGGATCGACTGGGTGCTTTCGGTCAACCGTTCAGCGATTATGCGGCGCATGGAATCGTGTTTTTTGATTTCGTAACTGTCCGGGTCGTAGAGTTTCAACACCGCATCATCGGTCATACCTTGCGACAGTGCGGCTGGTTTGCCTGATGTCGTTGGTGCAGGTGTTTCGGCGGTGACAGCCGGTTTTCCAATGCCTGTGGCTATTGCATTTTCTATATCAGCCTGAATGATGCGACCATTGGGGCCTGACCCGGCAATCAGAGTAATATCAAGTCCGGCGGCGGCAGCGTTCTTGCGTGCCAGCGGTGAAGCAAACACCCGCCCCGTTGATATGGTGGCAGGGGCAGGCACAGAAGAGCTTCCGACATTTTTCACATCAGCCAGCACGATCTTGTTTTTGGCACCGGTGCCGGAGATTGATGAAAGGTCCACGCCCTCTTGTTCGGCCACACGTTTGGCCAGCGGTGAGGCTTTTATGTTTTTGTTGATTTGTGGCGCAGGGGTTGCAACCTGCTCTGAGCCCTGCGTCTCGACCGACGACCGGGTTGCTTCAACGTCCGGCTCGCTTGAAGCGGCAATTGGAGTTGTGGAAATGTTGCTAAATTCCTCGCCTTCTTCTGCCAATATGGCGATTACAGCGTTGATTTTGACGCCTTCCACACCTTCGGGCACCAGAATTTTCGCAACCGTTCCCTCGTCGACCGCTTCAACTTCCATCGTTGCCTTGTCGGTCTCGATCTCGGCAATCACATCACCGGGCGCAACGCTGTCGCCTTCCTTGACCAGCCATTTGGCCAGGTTGCCCTCTTCCATTGTTGGCGAAAGCGCCGGCATGGTAATATTAATCGGCATTGTCGCCCTCCGCCTCATCGCGTTCGCCCAATTCCCATTGGCGACCGTTGAGGATTTTAGAAGTTATATTGATCATTCCGTCGTCTGCGGGTGTCGCATTGGCGGCCAGTCGAATGATGTTTCCAGCTTCCATCGCCCCTTCGACAGCCTCTTCCGCATCAAGGCTGCGCGAAAAAAAGCTCTCCAGTGCTTCAAGCGATACAATCACCTGAGCGCGATTGGCGGCAAAGACCACCGAATGGCGCATCCGGTCATATTCGGCCGTATCAATGTCCAGTCTCAACACCATCTTATTTATACGTCACCGCTTTTACTGCCTCAATCACATCGCCAACACTCGGCAATGCGAGTTTTTCAAGATTGGCCGCATAGGGCATCGGTACGTCTTTGCCGGTTACCCGCAAAACCGGTGCATCAAGGTAATCAAAGGCGTTTTGCATGATCTGGGCGGTGATCTCCGCGCCAATGCCGGATTGCGGAAATCCTTCCTCAATCGTCACACAGCGGTTAGTTTTCATCACCGAGCGCATTACCGTTTCAATATCCATCGGGCGGATTGTACGCAGATCTATGATCTCGGCATCTATGCCCATTTCGGCCAGTTCCCTGGCCGCATCCTCGGCATAACGAACACCGATGCCGAAGGTTACCAGCGTGACGTCATTGCCCGCCTTGTGAACCTTGGCCTTGCCAATTGGAACGACAAAATCATCGAGATCCGGCACGTCAAATGACTGACCATAGACCATTTCATTTTCAAGAAAAATCACCGGATTGGGGTCGCGAATTGCGGCTTTCAGCAGGCCTTTGGCATCAGCCGCACCATAGGGTGCGACAACCTTGAGACCTGGAATATGGCCATACCATGCGGCATAACACTGGGAATGCTGGGCCGCGACCCGGCTTGCAGCGCCGTTGGGGCCGCGAAAGACAATCTGGGCGCCCATTTGCCCACCGGACATATAGAGGGTTTTGGCCGCAGAATTAACGATATGGTCTATTGCCTGCATGGCAAAATTGAAGGTCATGAATTCGACAATCGGCTTGAGGCCGGACATTGCTGCACCGACACCAAGACCGGCAAAACCGTGCTCGGTAATCGGGGTATCAACCACCCGTTTGGCGCCAAATTCTTCCAGCAACCCTTGCGTAACCTTGTAGGCGCCCTGATATTCGGCGACTTCCTCACCCATGACAAACACATCGTTATCGGCGCGCATTTCCTCGGCCATTGCATCACGCAAAGCATCACGTACAGTGGTTGAAATCAACTTCGTACCGGCGGGGTATTCCGGTTCAACCGGTGTGGTTTTGGCAGGCGCTGCTGGTGTTGGCGCACTGGCGGCTACCGGTTGAGGAGCAGGCTCTTGTGGCGCTTTTTCCGGTTCGGCGGTTGGCGCTGCCGCGGTGGTATCAATTGCGCCGGCGTTTTCACCATCTTCGAGCAATACGGCAATCACTGCATTGACTTTTACACCTTCAGTTCCCTCTGGCACGAGTATTTTTCCAACCGTGCCTTCGTCGATCGATTCAACTTCCATTGTAGCCTTGTCGGTTTCAATTTCGGCGATCACATCACCGGCGGAAACCGTATCGCCTTCCTTTACCAGCCATTTGGCTAGATTGCCTTCTTCCATGGTTGGCGAGAGCGCGGGCATTGTAATATTAATTGGCATGATCGCTCTCCCTACACATACACATCGGTATAAAGTTCAGATGCATCCGGTTCCGGATCGCTTTGGGCAAATTCAGCCGCATTGCCAACAACGGCGCGAATGTCCTTGTCTATGGCTTTCAAGACATCCTCATTGGCCCATTTTTTGGCAATCAGGCGCTGGCGCACCTGTTCTACCGGGTCGCTTTCAGCCCGCATTTTCTGAACTTCATCCTTGGAGCGATATTTTGCCGGATCTGACATTGAATGACCGCGATAGCGATAGGTTTGCATTTCCAGAATTATCGGCCCCTTGCCGGCGCGGCACCATTTAACCGCCAGATCACCCGCCGCCTTGACCGCACGAACGTCCATTCCATCCACTTCAATGCCGGGAATGTTGAATGAAGACCCACGTTTTGAGAATTCTGTCAGCGCTGATGATCTCACAACCGATGTGCCCATCGCATAACGATTGTTTTCGATCACATAGATACAGGGCAGCTTCCACAATTCAGCCATGTTAAAACTTTCGTAAACCTGGCCCTGGTTGGATGCACCGTCACCAAAATAGGTGAGACATACCTTTTTTTCATCACGGTAGTGATTAGCAAAGGCAAGCCCCGTTCCAAGTGAAACCTGACCACCAACAATGCCGTGCCCACCATAGAAGTTTTTCTCCTTAGAGAACATGTGCATCGAGCCGCCCTTGCCTTTGGAATAACCATTGCGACGCCCGGTAAGTTCGGCCATCACACCCTTGGGGTCCATTCCACAGGCCAGCATGTGGCCATGATCGCGATAGGAGGTAATCACCTGATCGCCTTCACTTATTGCCGCCTGCATGCCGGTAACAACGGCTTCCTGCCCAATATAGAGATGGCAAAAACCGCCAATGAATCCCATGCCGTATAATTGCCCGGCCTTTTCTTCAAAACGGCGGATCATCAGCATATTGCGGTATGCGGCTAATTCCTGCTCTTTGGAAAATTCGGCAGGTGCCGGGGTTGCAGGTATTGCCGCTGACTTCGACTTGGTTTTTCCTGCGGACGGTTTTTTGCTGGCTGATTTCGGTTTTCGGGCCATAAATTTCTCCCAATGGCATTTGAAGCTTTATTCAAACGTATTTTGGAAGAATGTACAATAGCGAAAACGCAATGCAGCTATGCGCTAACATATTGCAAAATATGAATAATTTAAGTTTAACCGAATTTCAGTTAAACATCTGAACACTCATAATCAACGTGGAATTTGGCATCAACGGTGAAAACTAAAACGAATCAACGCAATAGAACAATGTCATCACTGTTCACCATGCCAAGATTGCGCCGCACCTGTTCGTCGAGCATGTCTTTTTCGATAGTGCCACTACGCAACAGCGCCACCCGACTTT
>JALTNS010000325.1 GCA_027000565.1 Rhizobiaceae bacterium
TGCGCGATTGCTTTCACTTGATGATTTTGCCGCATATGCGGTCGCGCTGGCCTTTGTCGGGCTGATCAGCGAACTGGCAAACCTTAATATTGGTGCCGTGGTTTTGACCTATGGCACCCGATATCAGAAATCGGGCGACAATGATAAATTGAACGCATTGTTCAAGGTTGGTTATCTCATTACAATGTTGGCCGCGCTGCTGGCGATTGCCGTGATCACACTTCTATTGGCATTGATCTACGATGTAATTGTTGAACAACCGGACCTTTTTGGCCCGATGGTTTTTCTCGGATTTGCATCGACTTTCAACTTGTTTGATGCGGTGAACAAGTCGATCCTGCGGTTGATTGACCAGTTCAGGGTCAGTTGCATGGTTGATGTGGCAATGATGTTTGTAAATATTCTGGTGATGTTTGCAATAATGATCAACGTTGCACCAACATCGGCCAATGCAATCTATGCCGCCGGCATCTGTTTGATGTTGCTCGGCACCGCCTCAACCGTGATTACATTTTCAACCTTGAGTAAAATTGTTGCAGGCTGGTGGCAATCACCGATAAAGCTTCTCTGGCGGGGCAGGGGGGCTATGGCCCGCATGGCCATCGGCAATTCGTTGTCATCATCCATTCAAAGGCTGATGCGTAAGGGAGATATTGTTCTCCTGGCCGCCCTTGCACCAGCGGAAGCCGTCGGCCTTTATGACATTGGAAAAAAACTGGCAACTTTAGTGTTAATGGCGCGCGATGCGGTAATTCTTGCGGCGTTTCCGCAAATCGCCCGGGCAATTAACGATCAACAATTCGCCAAATTGCGAGCGCTGATTTTAAAATTGATGATGGTTGGTATTCCGGTCGCGATAGTTACTCTTATATCGTTTTGGACATTCTCCGATGAGATTATATCGTTGAGTTACGGCAGAAAATATCTTGCAGCCGGACCGACGTTTATCGTCCTGACAGTCACAAGCATATTTTTTGTGTTGTTTTTCTGGGCCAACGCGCTTTTGTTGAATATGCGCCGTGTCAAAGTTATGTTGCTGGCCAATTTTTGTGGGCTGGTGGTAATGGCTTTCTCTGCGCTGGTTCTGGTGCCGCAACTGCAAATGATCGGCATGGCATGGGCAACGGTGTTGGGGACCGGTGTTCAGTTTGGCATTATTGGCTGGGTCAGCCACAGGATTTTGGGTGCGAAACTTGATAATGATGCCGAAAACGGGCTGCAAAACTGATGGCTCAGGGCAATTCAATTGAAACGATTGGAGATTGGCGCAATAGTCATGATGCGCTTGTGCGTCTGGTCAATGGCGAGTTTCGTTCCCTGCCGTTGAGAACACTGAACGAAATATGGCCACAACGGGCATTTTCCGCGGCTTTGAAATCCTCCAATTTTCAAGACATTTGCCAGCGAATTGAGAGAGATACGAACGCGTTGCAGGTGCAATTACCGCCATGCAAAACCAGCAATGTTCATGTGTCCCACATGGTTGAGTTCATTCGCCAACATCTGAAGGAAGATCTGGTTTCGGCAATTCTCCATGGCAGTCTCGGCACCGATGAGGTCGTCAGTTATTCTGATTTTGATGCGCTTGTCATTCTCAAAGATGAGGTGCTTGATGATAACCAGCGATTGTTGCGCGTTGCACAAAAGCTGTTTCAGGCGCGCCGTATCATGTATCAACTGGATCCATTGCAGCACCACGGCTGGTTTGTGCTACCGGAACAGGCCCTGAATGCCTGGCCGGAGGACTATCTGCCCCTTGCCGTTCTTAAAAACGCCAGCCAGATGAATATGCCGGAAACACAGACACTGCAAATAAAACCGGTATTACGACCAGGGCGAAGTGCGGAGCAGTTTCACAATCTGGCAATAGCCGTCCGGCAAAACCTGACAACAGGAATTTATTCCACGAACCTTTATCAATTCAAAAGCATGTTGAGCAAAGTGCTGTTGTTGCCGGCCATGTATGTTCAAGCGCGAGATAATCGGGGTATTTTCAAACGTGAGAGTTTTGATTTGGCCAAGGGCGATTTTTCACCTGCCGACTGGGCAGTGATGGAACTCGCATCAAATATTCGACTGGATTGGCCGTTGGTAAAACCCGCATTCCCTGAATTTCTGTCACTGCGACCCGGTTGGATCGGTAATTTATGGCGGCGCAAAAAAAGCTGCGCCATACCGGATAATCTGACCGGCCTGTTTGGAGACAGTCAGGGAAAAGCGGTACTATTTCTTATCGATAAAATGCAATCCGCTCTACCGAAAAGTGGAGCAGATTCCACTAAAACCTTATAACCTTACGCGATAATTGTTTATCGTTATCCAATTCAATATTGAGATGCGATGTCACGCTGACCGCAAGAATTGAATATCAACATTCGCTTGATTGCACTTGGTAAATATGCTTTCCCGTGCCCATACAAATGACGTTTTACAGGTACTGCAATGATAAAAATACTGGCTAGAAAATTTGTTTTGTTGCTGGTCAACAATTCAGTAACGCGGAAAGTTGTCACCGCCACAATCGTTCGCTTTGCCAATTTTTTTGAGTGGGAAAAAGGTAAGCTGGAACTGGATGCTGAAAATGTTGTAAATACGATATCACCAGATTTGACCGTCAAACATGGGCCATTCAAGTCGATGGTGTTCCCTCACCTGAATTTCACTTATTGCCCTATAATACCAATGATTCTTGGTAGTTATGAAAGAGAACTCCACCCGATCATCGAGGGCATATGTCAGGAAGGCTTGTATTCTGAAGTTATCGATATTGGATGTGCCGAAGGGTATTATGCTGTTGGTTTGGCTATGCGTATGCCGGATGTAAAAGTACTGGCCTTTGATATCGACGAAAATGCAAGAGAGTTGTGCCATAAACTGGCTAGCAAAAACGGCGTATCCGAACAGCTAACTATTAAGGGTGAGTGCAGTCCTGAGATTTTACCAACAATAGATGTCAGAACCCGGGCGCTGGTTGTGGTTGACTGCGAAGGGTGTGAAAAAACACTGTTTACAAAGGAAAACGTCTTGCAAATGACGAAGCATGACTACCTTATTGAAGTTCACGATTGCGTAGATATAACAATATCGCAAGTATTGCGTGACGTTTTTGAAGAAACCCATGAAATAAAAGTAATCCAGACAATAGACGATATTAAAAAGGTGCAGACATACGATTATATAGAGTTGCAAGGGTATGATTTAGAGAAAAGAAGAAAAATATTATCAGAATATAGAAACAGTGCGATGGAGTGGTTTTATATAACGAGTAAAAGGTAGTTTTTGTGCATAGAGATCAATAATAATATCTTGCGAAAAAGAGTGAATATTCATGATATTTATTGATGAACCGGTGAATGTGGAGCACGCTGACTATCTCAGCACTATTGATTCAGTTGTAAAAACATTGTCCAAAAATGATGATGTGCTTTCTGTATATCAAGTTGGGGGAGTTACTGCGCCAGGAATTTCAGATATTGATATTGTCGTTATTTTCAAGGATGGCGTTGAATATCAAAAAAATATTCGTGACGAACTTCTGTTTCCTGGTTCCTATCTATTCAGCCACAATCTATTGGGTGCGCCAATATCCCTGTTTCGTGCGAGTAATAATTATGTATTCTTCCACAACAGCACACTTTTATATGGAAAAGACCTGTTTCCCGAATATAACAATTCCATACTGAGCAATAACGGCGACATGCTTCGTCAACTAGCAAAAGAGTATTTAACACGGATGTTTATCAGTGCAACTGTCGAACGGGAATTTGGT